>CBAAAS010000029.1:0-12388 GCA_964658855.1 uncultured Mycobacterium sp. | reverse complement strand
CCTGCAACGGCTTCACCTCGCGCGGCACACGGTGCGGATCGTCTCGACCCACGATCACCAAGCAGCACTTCAGTTGTCGACTAGCCCAGACAACTCGGGCCGAGCAGCGCCTTGAGGTCGCCCATCAGCGCCGGGGACATGGTCACCCGCAGCGATGCGTCCAGCTCGAGGGTGGTGATCCGGTCGCCACTGGGCAGCCGCAGATGCACCTGCGACGTCCCAGGGTGCTGCGCCAGCACCTGTTTGAGCGCGCTGACCTTGTCGATGGTGCACTGACGCGTCGGCAGGCTGACGGCGAGCGGGCGGTTAGCTTGGGCATTGCTGAAGTCGGGCACCAGCAGATCGTTGGCGATCAGCGAAATCCGGTCGTCGCGGATCGCGACCTTGGCGGTCACGACCACCACGGTGTCGTCGATGACGTCGGCGCCGAACGCGGAATAGGTGTGCGGGAAGAACATCACCTCGATGCCGCCGGTCAGATCTTCCAGTTGGGCTGACGCCCAGGGCATTCCGTTCTTGTTCACCCGTCGGTTCACCGATGCGAGGATGCCGCCGACTTTCACCATGGTCTCGTTGGCGACGTCGCCGTCGAGGATGGCCGGGATCGCGGTGTCGACCTGGGTGGCCAGGAGATGCGCGACCCCGTTGAGCGGATGCCCGGACACGTACAGGCCCAGCATCTCCCGCTCCAGCGCGAGCTTGTGCTTGTCGTCCCATTCCTCGTCGGGAACCCTGATGGTGAATACCGCATCGGCGCCCGCTCCCCCGTCGTTCGGGTCGCCGCCGAAAAGGTCGAACTGCCCCATCGCTTCGGCCTTCTTGGTACCGAGCACCGACTCCACCGCGTCGGTGTGCACGAGGAACAGTCCCTTGCGCGGATGCTTCAACGAGTCGAAGGCGCCGGCCTTGATCAGCGACTCGGTGACTCGCTTGTTGCAGGCAGTGATGTCGACCTTGTTGAGGTAGTCGGAGAAATCGGTGTAATTACCCTTTGCCGTGCGGCTATTGATAAGCGAGGCAACGACATTCGCGCCGACATTGCGCACCGCGCCCAGCCCGTAGCGGATGTCGGTGCCCACCGAGGCGAAGTTCAGCCCGGACTCGTTGACATCCGGTGGCAGCACGGTGATGCCGAGCTTGCGGCAGTCGGCCAGGTAGACCGCGGCCTTGTCTTTGTCGTCACCGACCGAAGTGAGCAGCCCGGCCATGTACTCACCCGGGTAGTTCGCCTTGAGATACGCGGTCCAGTAGGACACCAGACCGTAGCCGGCAGCATGCGACTTGTTGAACGCGTAGTCGGCGAACGGCAGAATGGTGTCCCACAGCGCCTTGATCGCTTTGGCCGAGAATCCGTTGGCCTGCATGCCTTCTGAGAAGCCCTCGAACTCTTTCTCCAGGACTTCGCGCTTCTTCTTGCCCATGGCCTTACGCAGAATGTCTGCTCGGGCGAGCGAGTACCCGGCCACCTTCTGCGCGATGCGCATGATCTGCTCCTGATACACGATCAGGCCGTAGGTTTCGGCGAGGACCTCGCGCAACGGCTCCTCGAGCTCGGGGTGAATCGGCTTGATCGCCTGCCGATTGTTCTTACGGTCGGCGTAGTCGTTGTGGGCGTTCATGCCCATCGGGCCGGGGCGGTATAACGCCAGCACCGCAACGATGTCCTCGAACCCGGTCGGCTGCATCCGGCGCAGCAGGTCGCGCATCGGGCCGCCGTCGAGCTGGAACACCCCCAGTGTCTCGCCGCGACCCAGCAGTTCGAAGGTCGCCGGGTCGTCTAGCGCGAGCGACTCGAGGTCGAGATCGATCCCACGGTTCTCTTTGATGTTGACCAGCGCGTCACCGATGATCGTCAGGTTGCGCAGCCCGAGGAAGTCCATCTTCAGTAGGCCGATGGCCTCGCACGACGGGTAGTCCCAGCCGGTGATGATCGCGCCGTCCTGCGCCCGCCTCCATAGCGGGATCACATCGGTCAGCGGCTCGCTGCTCATGATCACCGCGCAGGCATGCACGCCGGAGTTACGGATCAGACCTTCCAGACCACGGGCGGTCTGGAAGATGGTGCGCACATCGGGGTCGGTGTCGATCAGGCCGCGGATTTCGGCGGCTTCTTTGTAGCGTTCGTGGTTCGGGTCGGTGATGCCCGACAGCGGAATGTCTTTGGCCATGATCGGCGGCGGCAGCGCCTTGGTGATCCGGTCGGCAATCGCGAAACCCGGCTGGCCGTAGTGGATCCGGGCGGAATCCTTCAGTGCCGCTTTGGTTTTGATGGTGCCGAACGTGATGACCTGGGCGACCCGGTCGTGTCCCCACTTCTCGGCGGCATACCGCACCATCTCACCGCGGCGACGGTCGTCGAAGTCGATGTCGATATCGGGCATCGACGCGCGCTCGGGGTTGAGGAACCGCTCGAACAGCAGTCCGTGTTGGATCGGGTCGATGTCGGTGACGCCCAGCGCGTAGGCCACCAGCGATCCGGCCGCCGAGCCACGGCCGGGGCCGACCCGGATGTCGACCGAGCGCGCATGATTGATCAGGTCGGCCACGATGAGGAAGTAGGACGGAAAACCCTTGTCGCAGATGACTTCGATCTCGTACGCGGCTCGTTGCGAGTAGCCGTCGGGCAGCGCATCGGGGAAACGGCGTTGCAGGCCGGCCGCGACTTCGTGCTGCAGCCAGGACGCCGGGTCGTGGCCCTCGGGCACCGGAAAGGCCGGCATCCGGTCGCGGGGCGTCCACACGTCGGCATAAGAGCTGACCCGCTCGGCGATCAGCAGGGTCGAGTCGCAGGCGCCGGGGACCTCGCCGTCCCAGATCTCGCGCATGTCTGCAGCCGACTTGAGGTAATAGCCGTCGCCGTCGAACTTGAACCGGGCGGGGTCGGTGAGCGTCTTACCCGTCTGCACGCACAGCAGCGCCTCGTGGTTGTGCGCGGCGTCGCGGGTGACGTAGTGGCAGTCGTTGGTGGCCAGCGGCGGGATGTTCAGCGCGCGGCCAATTTCCAGCAGACCTTCGCGCACCCGCCGCTCGATGGACAGCCCGTGGTCCATCAGCTCCAGAAAAAAGTTCTCCGGTCCGAAGATCTCCCGCCACTTGGCCGCCGACTCCAGCGCCTCGCGTTGATGGCCGAGCCGCAGCCGGGTCTGCACCTCCCCGGACGGGCAGCCGGTGGTGGCGATGATGCCACTCGCGTTCTCTGCGATCAGCTCGGCGTCCATCCGCGACCACTTGCCCAGCTGGCCTTCGAAGGACGCCAGCGACGACAGCTTGAACAGGTTGCGCAGGCCGGTGACGTTCTCGGCGACCATCGTCATGTGGGTGTAGGAGCCGCTGCCGGACACGTCGTCGCTCTTCTGCCCCGGATCACCCCACAGAATGCGTTTGGTGTCGAAACGGGAACCCGGCGCGATGTAGGCCTCGATGCCGATGATCGGTTTGATACCGGCTGCGGTGGCCCCGTTGTAGAACTCGCTCGCGCCGAACATGTTGCCGTGGTCGGTCATCCCGATCGCGGGCATCTGCAGCCGCTGCGCTTCGGCCAGCATCGGCGAGACCTTCGCGGCACCGTCCAACATCGAGTATTCGGTGTGGTTGTGCAGGTGCACGAACGACTTGCTCATAGGGACGCCAGTCTATGACCGCACACCGACGCGCACTCGGCGTGTCGCGGAGTGTGTCGTGGCGTCGTGCCCACTCACGAGCGAATCGCCGCTATGGCGGGATCGCTGCTGGCGTGCCGACCGTTCTCACTCGCGCCCGAGCCGTCCGCGGCGCCGTTCGATGCTTCGGGAGCCGGCTCCGAGACGGGTGTGGCCGATGGTTCTGCTCGCCGGCGCAGCGTGGGCGGCGGCGGCTTGGACGGCCACCAATTCCACTTGCCGACGAGGACGGCGATGGCGGGCACGGTGATGGTGCGCACCAGGAAGGTGTCCAGCAGAAGTCCGGTACCGATGATGAAACCGCACTGCACCAGGGTGCTGATGCTGGCGAACAGCATGCCGAACATCGAGGCCGCGAAGATGACACCCGCCGCGGTGATCACGCCACCGGTCGAGCTCACCGTGTGGATGACGCCGGAACGGATCCCATGCGGCGACTCTTCGCGCAATCGCGAGATCAGCAGCAGGTTGTAGTCCGCGCCCATGGCGACCAGCACGATGAAGGTCAGCCCGGGAATGCTCCAGGTCAGCGGCTGACCCAGGATGAACTGAAAGACGATCACACCGACGCCAAGCGCCGATAAGTACGAAACCACCACGGACGCAATCAAATACAACGGGGCCACCACGGCGCGCAGGATCGCGACCAGGATCAGGAACACGATCAGAATGGTCATCACGATGATGAGGTTGATGTCGTCCCCGTAATAGGCGCGGGTGTCGCGAAGCATCGCGGTGACCCCCGACGCCGAGATCGACGCCTCCTTCATCAGTGTTCGCGGGTGCGGCCCCCGGGCCGCGTCGGTGATCCCGCGAATCTGACTCATGGCTTCGGTGGCGAACGGATTGAGTTTGGTCTGCACCAGATACCGGGCAGTGTGGCCATCGGGCGAGATGAACGCCGTCAGCGCGCTGTTCAGGCCACCGCCGGTCTGCGAGGTGTCCTTGATCAACGCCTTGATTTCGTCGATCATTTGCTGGATCGCGTCCGCATAGTTGTGCGGATCTTTCGGCGGGGGCGCGCTTTCTTTCGCGGGCGGACCGTCGTTGCCCAGTGTTCGCAGATCGGTTCGAGCGTTTTCCACGATCCGGCGGAACTCACGGGAGGCCGCCTCGATGGAGGGCTCATCGGGAAACGACGACAACTGCTCGGCGAACTCGGACATCTTCTTCAGCGCTCCGCCGGCCCGGTCGGCGGTCGCGACCACGTCGAGCACCGTCACCGGTGCAGCGTTGACCGTGTTGGCGATTTCCGCGACGTCGACCGACATGGCGAAGCCGAGCCCACGGATGGTGCTGACGAACGTCCCCGTGTCGTCGGCGACTTTTTCTTGAGCCGGCGGGGCGGTCGGCAGGGTCACCCCGGGTGGCAGATTGAGGCTGCTGAGATCCGGTGTCAGGTCAACGTTTCCGGTGCTGGAGACCGAATACAGCAGAGACGCCACGTTGGGGAACCCTTCGGCCCCCTCGAGGTCCTTGTTACCGGATTCGCTGCCCTTGTCGTGCCTGGGGAGCAGTCCTCCGTCGGCCGCAGATTTCTTGTCCGATTTCGCCGACGGCACCGGAGCTTGCCGGATGGCGGCGATGTCGGGAAGTTGGCCGACCCGCTGTTCCATCTGCTTCAGGTCGACCAGGGCCGGGGGTGTCCGCAGGTCCTGATCCGAATGGACGACCAGATACTCCGGAATGGTGGCATTCAGCGGAAAGTGTTGCGCCAGAGTGTCATATCCGACCGAGCTCTCGACGTCTTTCGGCAGGGTCTTGCTGTCGTCGTAATTGAAATTGGTGAACATCGAGCAGCTGGCCAAGATCAGCAGCACGGTGAGGCTGGCGGCCAAGTGGATCACCGGCTTGCGGACGATGCGCGTTCCGAGCACCCGCCAGAACCGGGTGGTGCGGTCGCGGCCTGGCTTGATCCAACCGCGCCTCCCGGTCAGGACCATCAGAGCCGGAAGGAACGTCACGGCCGCAAACAGCGCTACCGCAATGGCAATGGCCAACGCGGGCCCGACGTTTTTGAAGGCGCCCAGCTGGGTGAAGATCATCCCCAGGAAGGTGATCGACACCGTGGCCGCCGAACCGGCGATGACCTTGCCGATCGACGTCAACGCCGTTGCGACGGCCTCGTCGGAGTCCATCCCCTGACGTAGATAGTCGTGGTAGCGGCTGATCAAGAACACCGCATAGTCGATTCCGGCGCCGGCCATCATCGTCGTCAAGAGCGTGATCGTCTGGTTGGAAACACCCAAGCCGAGTTCGGCGACGCCCGAAACGATTGATCCCGCAACACTTACCGAGACACCGATGGTGATCAACGGCAACATCATGGTGACGAAATTTCGGTAGATGACGAACAGAATGGCCAAGACCATCACCACGACCGCGGTCTCGATCACGTGCATGTCGCGAACACCGATGTACATCAGGTCATCGCCGGTGGCCGCGGGTCCGGTCAGGTTGGCCGTCAGCGTCGAGCCGGCCACGGATTTCTTGACGATCTCGGCGACCCGGCCAAATGCTGCATGCAGCTCGGGGGTTCCGACGCCGCCGGACAGCACCATCGGCAGATACCAGGCTTTGTGATCCTTGCTGGTCATTGCCTCGCGCAGCGCCGGCGTGCGGACGAAATCCTGCAGCAGGAGGATGTCGCGAGTGTCGGGACGCAGATTGTCGGCCAACGTGCGATAGGTGGTCAGGTCAGACGGGTTCAGCCCGTTGTCGTCGGTCAGGACGACCAATAGGACGTTTTCGTTCTCGGACCCGGACTGGTGATACGCATCGGAGATCTGTTTTGTCGTCTGCAGCACCGGGGCGTCGGACGGCAGGATCGGGACCGGCCGTTTTGCGGCCATCTCGGTCAACGGCAGAAACGTCACCGACAGGACGCCGGCCAGCGCAATCCAAAATCCGATGACCGCCCACGGCCAGCGCCGCACGCACACACCGATCCAGCCGAAGACACCCCTGCCATCGGCCATAGTCGCGCCGCGCGTCCCCCGTAACACCCGGTCAGGCTACTCCGGTTGGCTGAGCCTGTCGGGCCTTCGCGTCTAGCGAGTCGGCGACGACCCGCTGCGCCCGGCTTGCGCCGCGCTTACGATCGCCGCGGCGAGTCGGCGACGACCCGCTGCGCCACTATCCGTACAGCTCGACGAACTGCTTGAGCGATTTCTCGACGTCGCCCTTCACGGCGCGGGCCGCGGTCGCCCCCACCGGACCGAACAGTGCCCTGCCGCCGAGATCGAGCCGCACCCCCAGGTTCGACCCCTTTTCGGTGGGTGTGACGCTGAGCGTGACCGTGTACTTCGCGCCGCCTTTGCCCGATCCAGAGAGTGCGACCTGCTGCGGCGGATCCCAGGTAGTGACCGTCCAGGTCACCCGGTTGCGGAAGCCCTTGGCGCGGGCAACGCCGACGATCTGCGTGCCCTCAGCCAGCTCGTCGGGAAGCTCGCTGCGCCATGCCTCGTGCATCGTCAACCATTCGCCCAGCTGGGACAGGTCGGACACGTGGTCCCACATGTCCTGCGGACTCATCGGCACGTCCGCCGTGACGTCGACTTTGGCCATCAGTGGGTGGGCCCGCCGCGGAGGCGGTTGCCGATACGCAGGCCGGGCAACAGCAGGGTGCGGGGCACATAGCGGCCCCCGAAGCTGACGGCTTTGGGCACAATCCCGGGCACCACGCTGCGTTTGCCGGCCAGCATGCCGCTGATCGCCTGCTCGGCGACGTCGTGCGGCGATACCTGAGCGATTGGGATGCTGAACCGCTCGGCGTTGGCGATCTCGCCCCATTCGGTCGGCACCGGGCCAGGACACAACACCGTCACCGACACGCCCGTCCCGTGCAACTCCTCGTGGACCGCTTCGGAGAAGGTCTGCACGAAGGCCTTGGTCGCCGAATACACCGCCATGTAGGGCATCGGCTGGAAACCGGCTATCGAGGCGATGTTGAGCACCGCTCCCGCTCCCCGCTCGACCATGCCGGGCAGGGCGGCGTGCGTCAGCTCCATCAGCGTCAGCGAATTCAGCACGACCTCTTCGCTTTCGCGCTCGACCGGCAGCGTCTGGAATACCCCGCTGGTGCCGAAGCCGGCGCTGTTGCACAACCCGGCGATCGGCTCGTCACGCAGTCGTCTGGACAGCTCTTCGCGAGATCCGGCTTCGGACAGATCAAGCGGCTGCACCTCGACGTCGACCGAATACTGGGCGCGCAGTTCGTCGGCAAGCTCATCCATGCGTTCCTTGCGACGGGCGACCAGCAGCAGCGGGTAACCCCGGCGGGCCAATCCTTTGGCAAGTTCGGTGCCGATGCCCGACGAGGCGCCCGTGATGACGACGGTTGCCTGACTGTTTGGTTTAGGAAGACTCATAATCGCGCCTCACCAGTGAATTCCGCGGGTGGCCCGCACGAATGTTTCGCTTCGGTTGTTGAAATCGTCTGTGCTGCTGTCAGATTGGTCGCCTTTTGCCGCGGTCGAGTCGCCGAACATGCTGAAGGCCCGGTTTCGCACCCGGTCCATCACGGCCGGGTTGACCGCGTCGACGACGGCGGCGAACTGACCGAGCGGCGAGCTGGCCCGCCGGGGGCGCTGCACGATCGCATCGGTGATCACGCCGGCGGCCTGGTCTGGGGTCAGCGCCGGAAACTTGTCGTACATCTTGGTGGGGCTGATCATCGGTGTACGGACCAACGCCATGTGCACCGTGGTGAATTTGACGTCGTCGTCCACCACCTCGGCCTGCAGTGCGTCGCACAGACTGTCCAGTGCGGACTTGCTGGCAATGTAGGCGCCGAAACGCGGCGCCCGGGTCTGCACGCCGACCGAGGACACGTTGATGATCTGCCCGAATCCGCGTTCCCGCATGCCCGGGATGAATTTGAGAATCAACTGCACCGCGCCCAGATAGTTCAGCTGCATGGTGCGCTGATAGTCGTGGATCCGGTCGTAGGACAGCGCCAGTGAACGCCGGATCGAACGCCCGGCGTTGTTGATCAGCATGTCGACGCCGCCGAGGTCGGCCAGCACCTTGTCGGCCATCGCGGCGATGGCGTCCATATCGGTCAGATCGCAGGCGTAGACATGCGCGGTGCCGCCGCTGCTGCGGATCTCGTCGGCGACCTTGTCCAGATTCTCCTGGGTGCGCGCGACCAGGACGACCTCGCCGCCGGCCTCGGCGATCTTCTTGGCCGCCGCTTCACCGATGCCCGATGAACCGCCGGTGATCAGCGTGATCGTGCCGTTGACGGCGTCGTGCAGGGTGCGGCCCTGCACCGCGTCCAGCAGATTGCGCAGGTAGAACGGTCGGTATCGGCCGGCCGAGTTGGGGGTGTTGACGAGGTTGGACACGGCGGCGAACGGCTTCTCGACGAGACCGGTCAGATCACCCAGATTCATTGCTATTCCCACGCTCCCCGTTGGTGACTTCCCTGGATTTTCATCGAGTCTGCTACACCGCTGCGACGCAGAGGTGATTCTCCGGCAATCCGGTTGTTACGCCGGGTAATCGCGTGGTGATGGCACCCTAACGGTCGGGCAATGCCGACGTGGTCCGCTATGTCGCATGGGAATGCTCACCCGATTACGCCGACCCGGAACGACCTCGCTGTACGAGAAGGTCGGCGGTCATGACGCCCTCGAAGTCGTTGTCGAGGATTTCTACTGCCGGGTGCTCGACGACGACCTGCTGGCCGGTTTCTACTCCGGCTCGAACATGAGGTGCGTGAAGGCCCGTCAGGTCGAGTTCCTCAGCTCCGTACTCGGCGGTCCCGCGCCATACACCGGTTCGTCGATGCGACAGGTGCACGAGGGACGCGGCATCACGATGCACCACTTCGCCATGGTGGCCGCCCACCTGGCCGACTCACTGTGCGCAGCCGGGCTGCACACCGACACCATCACCGACATCCTCCACGCGATCGCGCCACTGGCCGGCGAGATCGCCTCGGAGGACATCAAAGCCGTCGTCTGAGGACGGCCCTGAGCTTCGCCGAGCGTGCGTGTTTGCGAATAAGCGGCCTGGTTTATCGCGTGACCGCACGCTCGGCGAACCCCCTTCGTAGGTTCGGCAGATCTGCCAAATTTGGGAGCGGGGCTTAGATTGGAATTCATCGGCACGTCTGGCGATGAATTCAGCAGAACGGAATCCCGGCCATGTTTTCCGTAATCATCCGCCGCCTCCCCTACTGGGTGGCAGCCATCGCCGTCATTGTCGCGGCGACGTGTGCACAGTCGGGAACGGCGACGGCCGACCCGGGTCAGGATCAGAAGTTCTTCGATCTCCTCAATCAGCAGGACATTCCTCCCGTCGACAACGACAACAGCCTGATCGACGTGGCCAAAAAAACGTGTACGAGACTTGATGAGGGCATGTCGGTGGGCGACTTGGTGGAGCTGATCCGCAACAACGGATTCAATGAAAACCCGCTCACCCGCTTGCAAAACCAAGGCCGCATCACCAGAACCATCGATCGATTCATCAACGCCTCAGTGGAGGCGTACTGCCCGAAAAACAGGGGCAAGATAGCCTCCATCGCCGCATACCACGGGCCGCCGGGCGGCTCTCGCCTCGTCATGCTGGCGTCGTTTGTCGAACCCCTTCCCGCCGGAGATATCTTGCCGACGAAGCCGTTACCGGTGCCCGTGCAGCAGCCCCAACCGGTGCCCCAAATCGAGCCGCCACCGCAACAACAGGCACCGCCGCCGACGCGTCGGGTGCAGCCCGCACCACCGCAGGCACCGGCACAACAACCCGAGCCAGCGCCGGCAGAGGCGCCGGCCCCGGACTCCGGACCGCCCGCCGAGGCGCCCGCGCCCGCACCTGCGCCCGGGCCTCCCGCAGCGGCTCCCGGACCCGGGGGCGGCTCGGCCGGTGGAGAACCCCCGCCAAGTCCGCCGCCGGATCAGCCCGCGCCTCCAGGACACATCAGGCTCGCACCTTGAGGCCCTGACTCCGGGTAGCCGACAATGCAGTGATGGGCCGGACATTCGACGAGCTGGTTGCTGAAGCTGCCGACGCACCGATCGACGGCTGGGATTTCTCCTGGCTCGACGGTCGCGCCACCGAGGAGCGTCCGTCGTGGGGCTACCAGCGACTGATGAGTCAGCGGTTGGCGACGGCGTCGGCGGGTCTGGACATCGACACCGGCGGCGGCGAGGTGCTCGCCGGGGCGGCGGTCTTCCCCCCGACGATGGTCGCTACCGAATCGTGGCCGCCGAACGCCGAGCTGGCCACCACGCTGCTGCACCCGCGCGGGGTCGTCGTGGTGGCGACTCGCGACGAACCGCGCCTGCCGTTCGCCGACGAGGCATTCGACCTGGTGACCAGCCGGCACGCAACCGTGGTGCGGTGGCCGGAGATCTTTCGGGTGTTGCGCCCGCGAGGCAGCTACCTCGCACAGCAGATTGGACCGGCGACGATGCGGGAGTTGTTCGAGTTCTTCTTGGGACCCCAGCCGGCCAAATGGGCTGAGCTGCAACCGGATACCCAGGACGAGCAGGCGCGGGCCGCCGGGCTGCAGGTCATCCAGATGCGGATGGAGCGAATGCGGGCAGAATTCTTTGACGTCGGCGCGGTGATCTACTTCCTGCGCAAGGTGATCTGGACCGTCCCGGACTTCAGCGTCGAGCGTTATCGCGAGCGGCTACGCGCGATGCACGAACAGATCCAGGCCAACGGCTCGTTCGTCGCACACTCGACGCGGCTGCTCGTCGAGGCTCGCAAGCCGTAGCGGCCGCCGGGCCCCTTGGTCAGCCCTGGGTCAGGATCAGCGCAGCATCGACGCGATCGTGGAGGCGTCGGGCCCCGCGGTGAAGTTCGGACCCGCCACGCCCGCGGCCAAGGTGTCAGCCCCGAACGAGAACATGCCGACCAGCTCCGCGCGTTCGGAATTCCCCCGGATCACCGGAGCACCCGAATCCCCGCCCGTGGGGTACGCGATGTGGTCCGCGAAGTACAGCAACCCGGTGTGCGGCGTCGCCGGGTTCCACAGCGCCGCAGCCTGATCGGTGCTCATCGCGGTGAATCCACCGACTTCGAGTGCATCGGCGCGGAGGTGGCCCGCGGGCAGCCCGGGCCGGATACCGTGCCCGAATGCCCGCAGCGGCGTACCGGGCGCGACATTGCTCGTCGCGAGCGGGATCCGCGGCGTGCTCACCGGCCGGGCGAGAGTCAACACCGCCACGTCGGACACGGCCGCGTCGAGGTTGGGTTGGTCCGGGTGCGTGGCGCTCGGGATACGACGAAACGATGGCGACACTTTCACGTTGGTCACCGGCACCGTCGGCACAGTGGTGTCGCTCAGCGGTGCGCCGCCCAGCCGGACCGTGAACGCCGTCGCTGGCAGCACCTTGTCCGCATCGTCGGCCACACAGTGCGCGGCGGTCACTACCTTGTCCGGCGCGACAAGTGCACCACCACACGCCGCACGGTTGACCGGGTTGTCGTACGCCGCACGCTGCGCAGGCGTTGTCACGCCCATGAAGGGCAGACCCGAATCAGTCAGCAGGATGGACGCGAACCACGGAGCCTCTGCGGAATTCGCCGCATGGCCACCCGCCATTGCTGCCGCCGGGGTAGCCGGGGCGATCACACAGGCCAGACCCAGTACGACGGCCGCGGACAGACCACGCACCGGGTCCATCAGCCCTCGACACGCAGCACGTCGAGCGCGTGCTGCAGATCCGCGGGGTAGGGGCTGAGGATCTCTATTTGCCGGCCGTCGCCGGGAT
>CBAAAS010000028.1:0-12466 GCA_964658855.1 uncultured Mycobacterium sp. | reverse complement strand
TTATGTCCGGCATGAGCGGATGCTCGGGCAGATCAGCGTAAGAAACTGAGCCATTCCGGATGGGCTGGGAATACCAACGCCCCTAACGTTACACCCTGCCCGGCCGAGAGGCGTGGTGGCGGGTGTGAGCGTATTAGCTCGTGGTCAGCTGCGCCGCGAGCTGCAGTCGAGATAACCCTGCAGAAGTGCTGTGTTCCAGAGTTTTTGGCTACGCCGTCGCCATCGGCCGCGGACCGCGGACGAGACCGCCCGGCCGATTGTCGGTGAGCTCGCCGTCGGCGACGATCGTCTGTCCGAGCACCAGCGTTTCGATGTAGCCGTCGGAGCGCTGAATGAGCCGTCCAGCGCCGGCGGGTAAATCCATTACCTGCTCGGGATAGTGCAGGCCGAGGTTGTCCAGGTCGATGAGGTTGACGTCAGCCCGCCGGCCAGGTTCCAGGACACCGCGATCACCGAGGCCGTAGAACCCGGCCGGATCGCCGGTGAGCCGATGCACTGCCGTCTCCAGCGGTATCCGGGGACCACGGACGCGGTCGCGGACCCAGTAGGACATCAGGTATGTCGTCATGCTGGCGTCGCAGATGATGCCGCAGTGCGCTCCCCCATCACCGAGGCCCTGCAGACTCAGCGGGTCCGACATCATGTCGTGGAGGTGGTGATAGTCGTTGCCCGCGTAATTCAGTAGCGGGAACAGCAGGAACTCTTTGCCTTCCGCGTGCAGGAGGGTGTCGTAGGTGACCTCCCACGGATCGCGGCGTTCGCGCTCGGCAATGGCCGCGATGCTGTCCTCGAGCGACGGTTCGTAATCGAGTCGCTCTCCGAGCGGGTAGAGCCGCTTGAACATGTGGCGGTTGAGTTGATCGGCTGACGGCACGTCACTCGGTTCGGGCGTCTCCGCGAGAATCCGTGCCTTCACCTGCGGGTCGCGGAGCGCCCGGACGCGCTCGTCGAGCGGCAGACCCATCAGGGTTCGGTAACTGGGTCGGTGCCGGAACGGGTTCATCCGCGACTGGTGGCCCATCAACATTCCGAAGGCGCGGCTGGCGACTTGTGGTCGCACGTTGGCGCCGGCGGCGTTCGCGGTGCGCACGGCGCCGAACCAGCGTTGCCAGTCGTGCGGGTCCTGCTCGTTGACCATGGCCAAGAACGTCAGCGGTATCTGGAACCGCTCGCCGAGGCGGCTGATCCACTCGACCTCGGAGTCGATGGAATGCCTTTGGTCGCCACCTATTTCACCGCCCACGCCGGCGGGCACCACCTGCAGCACACCGCGGCCCGCCTCGGCCATCGCCGTCATCAACGCAACGAGTTCGTCCTCGTCCGAATATGTTCCGGGCACCGGCTGTCCGTTCAGGCTGCGATGTCCGGCCGTGCGTCCGAACGACATGCCAAGGGCGCCCGCACCTAGGCCGTCGGTGACCGCTTTGCTCATGGCAGCGAGGTCGTCGGCCGTCGGGGCGTCGAGCGCGCGATCGCCCATCACGTAGGCGCGTAGTGCGGCCTGCGGTATCTGCGTGCCGACATCCACAGCACGCGGCATTCTCTCCAGCGCGTCGAGATACTCGCCGAAAGATTCCCACTCCCAGGTGATCCCCTCGGCCAGCGCGCTACCGGGAATGTCTTCCACGCCCTCCATCAGCTCGATGAGCCAGTCGTGCCGGTCGGGGCGTACCGGCGCGAAGCCGATCCCGCAGTTGCCCATGATCGCGGTGGTGACACCGTGCCAGCAGGACGGGGTCAGATGCGGATCCCAGGTGGCCTGGCCATCGAAGTGTGTGTGCACGTCGACGAATCCCGGTGTCACGGTGAGGCCGTCGGCATCAATGATCCGCCGTGCCGAGCCGTCTACCCGGCCCACCTCGGTGATGAGTCCGTCCCGCACTCCGATGTCTGCGGTGCGCGCAGGCGCACCCGAGCCATCGACAACCGTCCCGCCGCGAATGATCAAGTCGAAACTCATGACACCCTTTTCGTCGCACCGGCATATTTGAGTGCGTGCTCGTAGATCAATGTGTTGTCCGCCGAGATCTTCGCGTGCACGCGGCCCTCGAAAAGTGCACGCAGGACTGGGTTGTAGGCATGGTAGGTCTCATGGAAGGTGAGAAGTGTTGTGCCGTCCGGCTGTTCGTCTAGTTCGTGATATCCCTCGGCTCTCGACCACAACGGCTTGCTGATCGAGACATAGCGAGACAGCTTGTTGATCTTGGCCTCCGTGACGACCTCCCAGGACCGGGCTGTGCCGCCAGACATCAGATAGCGGGGAACCCCGAAAACGCAGGTTCGCACCAGGCCCTGTCCCGCCTCGTCGCCCTCGTTGAGGATTTCCATACTGCCGCCGGGATATTCGAGGACCCTCGGCAACGTCGCGTCGCGGGGTACCGGCGGGTGCAACACCTGCCAGACCTTCCGGGCCGGCGCCGCGACAACGAATACCGCAGAGAAGGAGTGCACTAGGACTGGCCCATAACTGTCATCTCGAGGTCCACGGCGATCCGCTCTAGAGGCACCACGGCAGAGTGGCGGTGATCGACTTCAATAGTTACACCGTTACCTACGTGCCGACAAGACAACCGATGGAGTGCGTCCAACCCAGCGAGGTGATTCTGTCGCCGCAATTCACATACGCTCTCGGTGATTCCTCTATCGCTGTACTCGGTCGACCGAAGGTAATGAGACGTGACGAATACCAGGAACCAGCACATCTCAGAGATCGAGCCCGGTCTGTTCAACCTGGTCTTCGACTATCAAACTGACCCGGTCGAACCCGTCGTTGCTTTCGAGATTCAGTTCATTTGGGACGGAGAGACCGCAACCTCCTTCGTGTATGACGCGTGGGAGGACCCCCATGAGTCGACATTCGGCGCCGAAGTTCACAGCGCGCCGGTCTCAGGGTGGGCTTCCTGGGTGAACGGAGAGGATCTGCTTATCGCCTTCACGCAGCCCATGGATGGCGAAGAAGGTTGGGCACGGGTCGATTCCGGCGCTCCGGGCGGGTCACTTCATGACTCTGATTCATCGCTCAGCCAGCCAGAGACGTGGATCAGCTTTGCGCAACTCATTCACGCGGTCGTGCTGGACGAGCCGGTGCATCGCATGACACGACAAGTTTATTGACTCTCTAGGTCGGCGACGCAGGGCCGTCAGCGCGATCGGGTACAGTTAACACGCCGGTAATCTTGCCGGCGCTCAGGGATGACTCGTTGAACGTTGGGCTCATTGCCCCGGCCACGATCCCGTCGCCTTCGAGACTTCTCAGAGGATTTTCATGTCTCCGCTCGCCAGTGGTACCCCTTCTATCAGCGCGTCCAAACAAAGTGATCCGGCAGCTCCCTTCGCGTTGCCTGCTGGTTCCACCGCCATCGTTTACTGCGAGGGCCAGTTCGGCGAGCAGGATGGCAAAACCGCAAACGGCCTGGTCCGACACTCCGAGAAGTACGAGATCCTCAGCGTCATCGACAGCCTCCAAGCCGGAGTCGACGCCGGGAAGTTCCTCGACGGCACCGCAAACGGCATCCCGGTGCTGGCATCGCTCGCCGAATCCATCTCGCACGCCGGTCGCGTACCCGACTATCTGATCTGTGGACTGGCACCTGCCGATGGCCTGCTGTCGAGCGAGCAGCGGGTCGTGCTGCTTGACGGCATCGCCCGCGGGATGCACATCATCAACGGCCTCCACGAGTTCCTCAACGACGACGCCGAATTCGCGGCGGCGGCCGTGATCGCCGGCGTCACCATCACCGATGTGCGCCGACCGAAGGAAAAGCGCGACCTGCACCTCTTCTCCGGCCAGATCTTCGACGTCACCTGCCCCAGGATCGCGATCCTGGGTACCGACGGAGCGATCGGGAAGCGCACCACCGCCACCTTGCTGGTCCAGGCGCTGAACGCGCGCGGCATCAAGGCGGTCATGGTCGGCACCGGTCAGACCACGTTGATCCAGGGCGGTAAGTACGGCGTCGCGCTGGATGCGCTGGTCCCCCAGTTCTGCTCGGGCGAGGTCGAGCACCAGGTCGTCGCCGCGTTCGAAGGTGAGGACCCTGACGTGATCGTGGTCGAAGGCCAGGGCGCGCTCAGCCACCCCGCATACATCACATCGGCGCACATCCTGCGTGGTAGCCGCCCGGCCGGCGTGATCGTGCAGCACGCGCCGAAGCGCATGGTGCTCGGCGACTTCCCGATGGTGGCGATGCCGACCGCGGCCAGCGAGATCGCACTGATCGAGGCGTTCGTCGACACCCGCGTCATCGGGGTCACGATCAACCACGAGGAGATGACCGAAGACGAGCTGACCGACGCGATCGCTGAGCATCATTCGGAGCTCGGCCTCCCGGTCACCGACCCGCTGACCCGCCCCGCGTCGGATCTGGTCGACATGGTGCTGACGGCCTTCCCCGCGCTCGCGGCAGTGGCCGAAACGGCCACCCCCGTGTGACGCTTCGGCTCGAGACCGATCTCGACAAGATCGAGCAGAACACGCGGATCCTGGTTGACCGGCTCGCCGCAACGGGCATCGGGGTCACCGGGATCACCAAGGCCGCAATGGGCTCGCCGGGAGTCGGCGCCGCCATGCTGCGCGGTGGCGCCCGCGGCCTGGGCGATTCCCGGGTGCCGAACCTCCTTCGGTTGGCCGGGCTCGACCCGCCACCGTTACGCACGTTGATCCGCTCCCCGATGCTCAGCCACGTGGCATGGGTCGTGGACGCCGCGGACGTCAGCCTGAACACCGAGGCCGCCGTGCTGGCTGCGCTCGATCAGGCCGCGTCCCGGCAGAAGCGGATGCACGGCGTCGTGCTCATGGTCGAGTTGGGTGACCTACGCGAGGGCATCGCGCTCGACGACGCCCCCGACGCCGTGCGGGCGGTCCTCGGTCACTCCTCCCTCGAGCTCGTCGGACTCGGCGCCAACCTCGCTTGTCAGAACGGCGTCATTCCGGACGACCGGAATATGGGTGTCCTCACCGGACTCGCGAACGATATCGAGGCACAGCACGGGATCTCGCTCGACGTTGTCTCAGGCGGCAACTCGGCGAACCTGAACTGGGCTCTACACACCCGCGACGTCGGCCGGGTCAACGACCTTCGAGTCGGTGAAGCCATCCTTCTCGGCGTCGATCCGCTGTACCGGACACCGATCTCCGGCCTGCACACGGACGCCTTCACGTTGACCGCCGAGGTCATCGAGGTCGCCGCGAAGCCGGCTCAGCCCTGGGGAGATCGGGCGCAGGCAGCCTTCGGCGTAGCGCCGGCCCGCACCGGCAGCAGGACCGTGCATCAGGCAATCCTGGCCCTCGGTCGCCAGGACGTGGACCCAGATGGTCTGCAGCCACCCGAGGGCATCACGATCCTCGGGATGAGCAGCGACCACCTGATCGTCGACCTCGGCGATCACCCTGTCGCGGTCGGCGACGAGATCGACTTCGGTGTCGGATACGGCGCACTCGTGCGGGCGATGACGTCGCCGTTCGTCACCAAGATCGAGCACCTCGGCCGCTCCGTCGCAGCCGAGGCACCCGGTGATCTCAGAACGTCCCGGTTGCTGGACCCAACGCCGTGATGATGTCGTAGACGTCATTGGCGGTGACGGCGGCGGACGTACCTTGAGTGCCCAGGACTTCGGCCACGTCGGAGCTGAACCCGTAGCCGGAGTCGGCGTAGCTCGCCACGGATCCGAACGGGTCGTCGACGATGGCGATGTTGGAATTGCCGTCGAAGGCTGTCGCAAAGCTGTTCTCCGGTCCCATGTTCAAGGCGAAGTTGTCGTTGCCGATTTGCGCATAGGCACCGGCGAACTCCTGCGAGAAGCTGGTGTCGCTGATGGCGATGTTGTTGTTACCGCCAAAGCCCGCAAAGACACCTTCGTCGTAACCGGTCATGGTGCCGGACTCGCTGGCGTAATTACTGTTGCCGCCGACGGCGTCCACGCCGTCATAAAGGCCGCTGTTGTTGCCGAAGTCGATGGCGGTGTCGTTGTTACCGCCCCCAGCGACTCCGGCCAGGCCACCGCCGCCGGCGAACGCACCCTCGTTGCCGCCGCCGCTCGCGCCGTTGGTGTTGTTGCCGATGTCGATGGCAATGTCGTTAGCGCCCGTCCCGGAGCCTCCGCCCAGGTCGCTGTTGCCGGCGTAAGCCCCGTCGGCGGCGCCCGTGGACGGCAGGTCGTTGTTGCCGATGTCAATGGCGGTGTCGTGGTCCGCGCCAGTGTCGCCGGGCTTCCCGCCGGCAATGGCGAGAGCGTTGGTGCCGTCGGCCAAGGCGTAGTCGCCGATGCCGCCGGTCGCGCTGGCGTATGCGCCGCTGCCCTCGGCGATCGCCAAGCCGTATTCCCCGGTGGCAGTGTGGGCAGTGGCCGTGCCCTCCTGGATCAGCGAATACCCGTCGAACGAGACGGCTAGATTCACGCCCGAGGACGCGGCGGGCAGCGCCGAACCAGCCAGCAGACCATCGATCGACGCCAACCAGTCGGAAGACGAGTCGGCGGAGGCCATACCCGGGGAAGGGGACAACGCCGCCCCAACACCCAATCCGACCGCCAACATGCCAAGCCGACCGACTCTACGAACGTTCACCACGGTTGTCCTTCCCAGGAGGCACCGACGGACCCGAGCTTGAGAGATCGGCAGCGGCGCCAGGCGAATTCGCCCCGTACTCCTAGGAATTCAGACCATGAAGCCGAACCGAATTACGCTTTTTGACCGCTCTGCAGGTTCTCTTGCTTGTCGGGTTGGCCCTCGGTCTGTAATTTTTCGCGCCCCCTGGCTACAACAATTCATGAGCATAATCGGCCGTCGGGATTGTTGCTGCGGAAACGCCGGCGGCGAACCGATGCCTTGACCAGGCGCGCGCCGGGACGGATAGTTTGCGCAACTCCGTCCTGGAAGTATGTGAATTGACCGCTTTACGGGATCTGCTCTCGCCGTTGCGTCTTACACACGTAGTGGACACCGGCGCAAACCCCCTCGACGCGGACAAGCCGCACTATCTGCCGATGCTCAACGCGAATCTTTGTCACGTAACAAGATTCGAGCCTCGAGGAAAGCCGTTGCTCGCGCTTCAACACCAATGTGGTCCGAACGAACGGTATTTGCCGTATGCAGTTGGCGACGGCGGTATGACCAGCCTCCTGGAGCCCGACCCAACGACTTTGGAGCTTTTCCCGACGCTCCGACAATCCGGTGAGGTGATCGAGCGGGCGCCGTTACAAACTCGCCGACTCGATGACATCGACGAGATCACGCACCTCGACCTGCTGAAGATCGACATCCAGGGCGGGCACCTGGCTGTCTACCGACACGGGCACGAGAAGCTAGCCGAGGCGGTGGCGATTCAGACCGAGGTGTCTTTCGTGACCTCGCGTCAGAGCGAACCGCCGTTCGGGGAAGTCGACTCAGAACTTCGCAGTCAGGGATTCATTCCGCACTGCTTCACCGAGTTGAGGAGAAGCCCGATCGGCAATGTCCCGCTCGGCACCGGTACTCGCCCACCCCCGAACCAACTCACGGAAGCCGACGTTGTTTACGTGCGGGACTTCGCTCAGCCGGACTTCGTTACTGACGAACAGCTGAAGCATCTGGCGTTGATAGCGCATCACTGCTACGGATCGATCGACTTGACGTTGCGCTCTGTGGTGCTGCTGGAGGAACGGCAGGTTCTTGAGACCGGAAGTGCGCAGCGTTACCTGCGGCTACTGGCCAGCTAGTTCACCGCGTGGCCAAACGCCTCGTGGTCAGTCGGTGTCCCGCTGCCGGCCTCTGTACCGCGCGGCCGAACTGCTGGTGTGTTCGACGATGCGACGCGCGTCGACCTCGAGGTAGCCGGATTGCCAGGAACGGAGCAGTTCGATGAATCCGCCGATACCGGCCACGGCGTCCATCTTCAGGCCGTCTTCGTCGAACCCGGGCTCCAGTCGCGGCCGGGCCACCCCGATGACGAGGTCGACCGCACGGTGAAAGGCATTGCGGTGCAGTTGTTCCAGCGTCCGGCTGCTCTCGTCGCGGTTGAGCAATATACGTGCGTAGGCGGGATTGACCGTCATCCAATCGAGTAACGCCGTTGCTACCTGCCGGGTCAATTCCTCCCAGGACGGGTGCTCACCCCACACCGCGTACTCCCGGGTCAGGGTCGCGAGAGCGTCATCACGAACCGTCTCCCACGTCGCCGCAAGAAGTCCATCTTTATCGCTGAACTCCTCGTAGAAATACCGGTCGTTCACCGACGTCGCGGCGCAGATTCGGCGCATGCTGACCGCTGCCCAACCCTCGTCGCTCCAGATCCTGACCGCCGCCGCAATCATCCGGGAACGCCGATCTAGCTGGCGTTGTTCGGTGGTGCGGCCACCCCACACGCCAGATCTGCTCACGTCGACATCTTGACACCCGCGCGCCTGACGGTCAAAGTGGTGTCACGCGACACCAGTTATGGCGGATGCCACCAGTTGGCGGACGGTGGGCGCCGCAACCCTGACCCGGAGGTATCGATGAGCTGCCCAGTCACCGCGTCCAATGATGTGGCACCAACTGACATGACTCCTCGGCTGGAAGCTGTTCGGCGGCCGACCACCACGCTGAACAGGTTCAAGATGTCGCGCGACGCGGTGACCGTCGGGCTGAGCCCCAAGAACGGCTGGGTCAGCCACATCGCGGGTTACGATGTAGCTCGATTCAGCACGGCGACAAGGCATTTCGTAGCTCTGTGTCATCCCGAGGATATCGACCACGTACTGCATGCGGGGCGCCTCAACTACTACAAGTCCTACGAATACGAACTGCTGCGGGCGATCCTCGGGGTCAGCCTGTTCACCGACGAAGAGGACTCCTGGCAGCGCTACCGGACGATGCTCTCGCCGATGTTCGCGAAGCGCCATCTCAACGGTCTGGTCGACCTGATGATCGAACCCATCGACGCCCTGCGCGCCGACTACGACCAGCGCGGGCCGCTGTTCGAACTCGAGATGGTCAACGAGATGGTCGAGCTCACCTTGAATGTGGTTGGAAACTCGTTGTTCAGTCAGGGTTTTGGACCGGTGGCAGCTCAAATGTCATCGAAGGTGACCGGCGGCCTGCGGTTCGGTGAGCGCATGTTGCGGCTGTTCCTGGTCACCGCTCCACCCAAGACGATCTGGCGCGGGCTGTCCCGCATAGCGTTTACGCCGCTGCCGTTGCCCCCACCGTTCGGCAGTATCCAGCGCATCGTCCGCCACATCGACGACGCGGTGTGGCAGCTCATCAACGAGCGCCGCGAGCGTCCCATCGACACACCCGACCTGCTGAACCACTTGCTCAACGCTTCCGACGAGCAGGGTGCCATGCCGATCAAACGCATTCGCGACGAAGCGATCACGCTCATGCTCGCCGGCCACGAAACTACCGCCAACGCATTGTCTTGGATGTGGTATCTGTTGGCGCTCAACCCCGCTGCGCGTAGTCGGATGCTCGACGAGGTCGACACCGTCCTGCAAGGACGGACCCCGACCGCCGACGACCTGTCCAACCTGCCATGGACCACGGCGGTGTTCCTGGAGGCGATGCGGTACTACTCGCCGGCCTGGGCGATCCCGCGGGTCGCGGTTCACGACGACGTCGTCGGCGATCAGGCAATTCCAAAGGGCACCACAGTGATCATCCCGGCGCATCTGGTTCATCACGACCCACGCTGGTGGCCGAACCCCGAGCAGTTCGATCCCAGCCGCTTCCTCCCCGGTGCCGGCAAGGATCGTCCACGATCGGCCTACCTGCCCTTCGGCGGCGGGAGGCGCAGCTGCATCGGTCAGGGCTTTGCCACCATGGAGTCGGTCCTCATCACGGCCATGCTCAGTCAGCGGTATGTATTCGACTTGGTTCCTGGCCACCCCGTCGAACCGGAGGCCACCCTCACACTGCGTCCCCGCCACGGGCTGAAGATGTTCGCCCGCGAACGGAAGGTATCCGCGTGAGTGGCATCGATCCCCGTGGGGCAGTCGTCGTCGTCACCGGCGCGGGCAGTGGGATCGGCCGCGCCACCGCGCTGCGCTATGCCGCACTCGGTGCGACCGTGGTGTCCACCGATATCGACGAGGCCGCCGCCAAGCTGACCTCCGAGGAATGTAGAAGCATTGGCGTTCAGGCATATTCACATGCCTGCGATGTGGCGGACCCCGACGCGGTCAAGGAGCTCAAAGGCAAGGTCGGGTCAGTCGACATCTTGGTCAACAACGCCGGCGTCGGCGTGGGTGGAGCGTTTCTGGACACCACCGAGGACGATTGGACGTGGTTGCGGTCGATCAATCTCGACGGCGTAGTCCATGGCTGTCGGACATTCGGAGCTGCCATGGTCGAGCAAGGGCACGGGCAGATCGTCAACATCGCCTCCGGCGCAGGCTATCTGCCCAACCGCCGGATGGCGACGTATTGTGCGACGAAAGCGGCCGTGGTGATGTTCTCACGTTGCCTGCGAGCAGATTTGGCTCGCAACAACGTTGGAGTCTCCGTCGTGTGCCCGGGCGTCATCAATACCCCGATTTTGCACAACACCCGGCTGCGCGGCAGCGTGGTCAACGAGAAAGAGCAGCTGGCAAGGGCATTCCGGATGAGTCACTCGCCCGACGCCGTCGCAAAGGCTGTCGCGCGGTCTTCGACCAAGAATCACGCGATGGTGTCGGTGGGTTTCGAGACGCAGCTGGGCTACCACGCGCTGCGACTGTTACCCGTGCTGAACGGATTGGTGGCCCGCGTGTGAGCGGGCGGGTGGTCGCGAGGTCCAAGTCCCGTACGGCGCCGGTCGCCACGATCGGCGGGATACGCACGCGGGTAATCGAATCCGACGGTGGCGGTTCCACTGTTCTGCTCCTGCACGGCTATTCCGATTCCGCAGACGGTTGGCGGGCCGTGATGGACCGGGTCGCAAACGGAGGCCATCGCGCCGTCGCCGTCGACCTGCCTTATCACGGACGCGCGGAGCGCCCGGTCGGCACGTCTTTTTTCGGGGTGGTAGACGACTTCGTCGCGGCGGCAGTACAGATGTACGGAAACGGAGACGGCGTAGTCCTGGTGGGGAACTCCGTCGGTGGCACATCCGGTCTGCGCGTCGCCCAGCGGACGGGGTTGCCGTTGTCCGCCGTGGTCGCGATCGGCCCGGCTGGACTTGCCACCCCCGCTTGGATGAAGCTGGCCCATCGCATCACCCCGGCCGGCCGCGGGCTTCTCGGCCTGAACAGCCGAAGTGTGCTGCGGGGCACCACCACTGCACCGGCGCTCATCAGTGCGGTCTTTGCGCGGGCCGTCGCGGGCGGGCACATGCCGGCCGAGGCCCGGTCGCAGTACGCCTCACACTGGGGGCCGGGCGACCTTCGTCGACAGCTTCTACTCGGCGGCCCGACCATCGCGGAACTCATTGCCCCAGATGTGCTCGACCCCAAACCTTTTCAGGTGCCGGTCACGGCGGCATGGGGCGCGAAGGACTGGATCAGCCCCGCCCGTGGGGCCATCGCGCTACGCCGATCACACCCCGAGGTCACCACCAGGACGCTTCAGGGCACCGGGCACTGCCCGCAATACGACCGGCCAGATCTCGTGGCCGAACTCATCGCCGACGTCCACCGTGCCCTCGTGCATAACACGCGCAACGGCCACGTAATGCAGGAGGAACACTCGTGAACCCGTCCGGAACACACTTCGAGGTTGTCATCATCGGCGCAGGCTTCGCGGGCATCGGCTTCGCGATCAAACTCAAGGAGGCCGGCTTCACCGACTTCGTCATCCTCGACGAAGCCGACGGGCCCGGCGGCACCTGGCACTGGAACACTTATCCCGGTATCGCCGTGGATATTCCGTCGTTCAGCTACCAATTCTCGTTCGAGCAACGACCGGACTGGTCCCGAAGCTACGCCAAGGGTGCTGAGTTGAAGGCCTACGCCGAGGATTGCGTGGACAAATACGGGCTGATGCCGCATCTTCGCTTCGGTGAGACCGTGACCAACGCCGACTGGGACGACGATGCGAACCGGTGGCGGGTGACGTTGGCCGGAGGTGACGAGCTCACCGCAACGTTCTTGATCAACGCATGCGGCGTTCTGACCCGGCCCAACATGCCCGACATCCCAGGTGTCGAAGACTTCGCCGGGCTAACCATGCACTCATCCCGCTGGGATCACGCAAAAGATTTGCGCGGCAAGAAGGTCGGCATCATCGGTACCGGCGCGTCGGCGGTACAGATCATCCCGGCGATTGCCGACGAGGTCGAGCACCTGACGGTCTTCCAACGCACCCCGATCTGGTGTCTGCCCAAGCCCGATGTCAGGCTCGCGTCTCCGATCCAGTGGGCGCTCGAACACCTCCCGGGGTCCAAGCCGGCAATACGGCTGGCCAGCCAACTGTTCGTCGAGGCCACCTTCCCGGTACCCGCGCATTACGAAGGGTTGCTGCACGTGCGACGACTGGCTCAGCGCGCCGCGCTGACCTACCTCAAGTCTCAGGTGAAGGACCCGAAAACCCGCG
>CBAAAS010000027.1:1578-12631 GCA_964658855.1 uncultured Mycobacterium sp. | reverse complement strand
TGACCAAGCTCGAACCTCGCGGCCAAGACGTGTCCGTGGTGCTCGAGTCGGAGAACCTTGGCATCACTCGCATCGAAGGCGAGACAGTCGTGTCTACGTACCTCGTTGGTCATTCTGACTTCCCGCAGTTCCCGGTCCTGTATCAAGGCAACGTGCGCTACCGCTGGGACGGCGAAGAAACTTACGGCATGCTCGAACGATCCTCGATGCGCGACCGCATCGAATGGTCGTGACTTAAGGACGGCGTCGCACCGAACCCCAAAGGGGTTGGGGTTGAGCCCATCACGCGCACGCCGCCCGTCTGCGGTTGGGGGCTAGTGCGCGACCGGAGTCCCGCGAACTCGTCGGGTGCCGCGCGCACATGCGTCACGGTGGTTTATAGGAGTGACGGACGCGACGAAGCACGAATGACAACCCGGCGGCAACTTGGCCCGAAACAATTGCTTAACAGCGTGCTCACGGTAGAGTCCTCTTCTGGTCAAAGATAGAACGCAACTCTTTTTTGGCGCAGATGGCTGCTGGAAGTCGGGATAGATGACAGGGAGGTTCCTCGCCATGAGCGCGCGAAGCGATAGTGCCGTCGACCGGTGGAAAACGCGGCGGATACCACATGAGCTGGTCCGACGTTATGAGGCTGAAGGTTGGTGGACTGGTCAGACGATCGGAGACTTGATCGCCGACGGTCTTGGCGCAATGGGTGATGCGGCTTTCACCGTGCACTCCGATGCCCGCCCATGGCACGGAACAATCAGCGACGTGGACCAGGCTGCGCGGGCTTTCGCCGGGTGGCTGCAGACCCGGGGGATCGGGTTGGGGAGTGTCGTGGTTTCCCAATTGCCGAATTGGGTCGAGGCCGCCATAACTTTTTGGGGGGCCGCCTATGCGGGCGCGGTCGTGGTGCCGGTCGTGCACTTCTACGGCGCCAAGGAACTGGGTCACATTTTGCGCGTCACTCAACCTTCGCTCGTCGTCACCCCGGACCGGTTCGGCCGCACGGATTATCAGGAGTCCTACGCCGGACTGCTAAGCGATCTCGGATGGCGGTGGGTAGTCGTTGGTGACACCGCCGGGAAGGCCGCGACGGGCGCCACGCCATACGCGCACGTATTGGCCGCCGAACCAATCGCGCGTCCGGTGCGCGTCGATCCCAATGGGCCGGCTCTCGTTGCGTTTACGTCGGGTACGACCCGTGATCCCAAAGGCGTCATTCACTCCCATCGCACTCTGGGCTTCGAGGCTCGACAGCTCTCTGCGATGACCCCCGACGGCGGTCCGCCGCCTATCACCGGGGCGCCCGTCGGTCATTTCATCGGGATGCTCAACGCACTGGTGTGTTCGCTGGTGCGTCGTCAGGCGATCAACTTGATCGACGTCTGGAACCCCGGTCGGGTGTTAGAACTCATGCTCCGGGACGGCCTCACCGTTGGGGGCGGCTCGACCTACTTTCTGACGAGCCTGCTCGATCACCCGGACTTCGGCGATGGACACCTGAAATACATGCCCCACTTCGGAATGGGCGGATCTCCGGTACCCGTCGCGGTCGCCGAACGCGCAAAAAAGTTGGGGATCAGCGTGTTTCGGTCATACGGCAGCACCGAGCAGCCGTCGATCACGGGTTGTCATGTCGACGAGCCTGAGGCCAAGCGCCTGGCGACCGACGGTCGCCCGCTGCCGGGCGCCGAGCTCAGATTGGACGAGGACGGGCAGATTCACTCCCGTGGCCCGGAGTTGTTCCTGGGATACACCGACCCGGATCTGACGGCGAGTTCGTTCGACGGGGACGGCTGGTACCACACCGGCGACGTCGGCGTGCTCGACGACGACGGCTACCTCACTATCACCGATCGCATCTCCGACCTCATCATTCGCGGAGGCGAGAACATCTCGGCTCAAGAGGTCGAGGAGCTGTTGTTGGGTATCGATTCGGTCGCCGAGGTGGCCGTTGTCGCCGAGCCGGACGAGCGTCTGGGGGAGCGGGTGGCGGCCGTGATCCGTGCCCGCGCCGAGTTGTCGGTACCGACCTTGGCGGAGGTGCGTGCGCACCTCGCGGCGTCGGGTCTAGCCAAGCAGAAGTGGCCGGAAGCCATCCGAGAGGTCAATGACTTTCCTCGCACGCCCTCGGGAAAGGTGCAGAAGTTCCGCCTTCGCCAGCAACTCCGCGAAGGACATCTCGAAGACGAAACCGCGGCTCGATGACGGTTGCGGCCCGATCGGTGGTGCGCCCGGCGCACGGGTATCGCGTTGGGTGACATTCAGATCGGCTTCGTCACCGACGGTGATCTCACGCGAGTGACGGCGCTGGAGCAGCTGCCCATCGACTCGCTGTGGACCGGCGGTCACATCGCCTCGAGGAACCCATCGCCCGAGGCGATGATGAACTTCGCCAGGCTGTCCGCCGTTACCGAGCGGGTCAAGATCGGCACCGCAATACTGCTGCTGCCACTGTACGAACCCGCAATCGTGGCCAAACAGGTCGCCGACCTCGACCGCGCCACCGCCGGCCGCGTCATTCTCGGAGTCGGCGTCGGCGGTGAACATCCCGCAGAGTTCCGAGCGTGCCGGGTGCCAATCAGCGAACGTGGCCGGCGTACCGATGAAGCCATCGATCTCATTCGCAAACTGTGGTCCGCCGAAGAGGTCAGCCATCACGGCCCGTTCTACCCGGTCGAGGACGTCCGGGTGCATCCCGCGCCGACACAACCCGGCGGCCCACCCATCGTCGTTGCGGGCCGCCAGGAGGCCGCGATGCGGCGCGCTGCGCTAATGGGTGACGGCTGGATGCCGTACCTGTACTCACCACGGCGTTATGCGGCATCTGTGCAGACGATTCATCACCTCGCCGATGACTACGGACGTGGGATTGCCGAGTTCGGTTGGTACGCATTTATTTTCGTCAATGTCCATCCGGACGGAGCGACGGCGCGAAACGAGGCGGCACACTCCATGGGGCGCACCTATGCCCAGGACTTCGGAACGTTGGTCGACAGCGTGGCTGCCGCCGGCACGGCTGAAGAGGTCACCGACAAGCTGGTCGCCTTCGTCGAGGCGGGCGCTCGTCACTTCGTCTTCAAGCCGGCTTCCGGACCCGACGGCGATGCCGACGCCGTCGTACGCCGACTCCTCGAAGAGGTGGTGCCAGGGGTGCGAGAGCGGACGGCCGGCCTGTCCACGCACACCGCATGAGTCGGCGTAGCACGCTGTGGCACAGGCGCGGCGGCTAGCGGAGCCTGAAACTCACCGTTGGTGAACCATCGGCATTCCTGGCACCGAACTTCGGCCCTTGAGGACGTAGGGCGTTGCCAACGAGCCGATGTACACATCGCGCATGTCCGCGCCGCCCCACGCGACGCTTGTTGGTGAGTTCAGGAGCTTTCCTTCGGTGTCCTCGATCACCACCGTGGCATCCCCCTCAGGAGTGACTGCCACGATCTTATTCGCGGAAACCAGTGTGACCCAAAGGTTCCCCGCCGCGTCGAAAGCGCAACCATCGGCCATCCCCCACCGTTTGAACACCTGCGGATCGCCGAATAGCGCCGCCGCATGCGCGCCGAATTCGTCGGACCGGCGCGACCCTAGAGCAGGGCCGAACTGCTCCTGCTCACCGAGGTCGGCACCGGCGATGGGGAACCGCACCGCATCGGCGGCAACGGTACGAGCCACGTACAGATACTGCTCGTCGCGATCGAGTGCCATGCAGTTGGGGAACTGCACATTTTTGGCAACGACTGCCACTGACGACCGGTTGGGCGCGACGCGGACGATGAAGCCGTCGGCCGTTCCATTCACGATGGTGTCGAGCAGGTCGTCACCGACCGTGCTAACTGAACACCACAGGGCTCCCGAGGAGTCCACCAGAACGTAGTTGAGCCATTTCAGCGGGTGGCCGTCCACTTCGTCGCTCATCGTGGCGATGATTTCACCGCTGTCAGGGTCCAGATCCTGCAGCACGCCTGAGCCGAAGTTCGCGATGAGGAAGTGGCCCCGGTGGTCGACAGCGAATCCGTTGGGCTCACCGCCCGCCTTCCCGATCCGCCGGATGCTGTTCTCGCCGAGGATCTCCGCGACGGCTGAGGCCTTGTCGGATGCAAAGAGGCGGCCGTCCGAGGTGACAACCACCTGTTCGGGTCGTTCGATGCCGTGCCCGATGGGCACCAGGTCTGTCACTTCGAGGGACATCCCGTCCTCCCTAGTTGTTCCTCTATGTTATGAGCCGCAGTAACTGTCGTCTGTCAAAACCCCTGGCATCCGCAGTCGAATAACCTCGGCGCCGAGCACCGTGGCCAGCACCCGGTGGCCGTCATCTCCGGGGTGGATGCCATCGGTGAGCATGCTGGCAGGCAACAGGTCGACACCGGGAAGCAGCGAGGTGAGGCGGTCGCTCGTCGTGCTGACCGTGTGCTCGATCGCATTGCGGATGTCGGCCAGCGTCGTTCCGAGTGCATTGGGCCGGTCTTCGGCATCCGGCCGGATCAACGGACTGACGACGAGTATTGGCACATCCTGATGTGCCGCTCGGATGATCTGCAGAAACGCCGCGGTGGTCGCGTGAACCATGTCTTCCGTGTGCGGGACGGTGCTCCAGCAGTTGGTTCCGTAGGCCACGGTGATGACATCGGCATTGAGCGCCGCGATCTGCTGGGCTAGGACGATCTCGCCGCGCGCGGATCCGGCGAAGCCGAGATTGACTGTATCCATTGATAGTTCACGGCCAGCGGTAGCGAGCCAGCAGCGGGCGGGTGAGCTGGCTGACCATCCTTCGGTGATCGAGTCGCCGTAGGCGAGCCAGCAGGATTGCGCCGCGACTGGCTCGATGTTCCCGCCGATCGCCGTCAAGCTGGTGACGTTGGGTTTCATACCTTCGGGCAGGTAGACCGTCACGCGTTCGTCGCCCCCGCCGAGGCTCAGGCGTACGCTGCCTCGGCCTAGCGCTGCGGGTTGTGCGTCGATGTGTTGGACGCCGCGCCAAACATCGAAGGTGCCGCCGGCACCTGATCCGCGGTAGCCGAGTTCGTCTGTGCCTGTGACGTATCCGATATCGATATGCGTGGCGCTCCCGACAAATTCGAGGCGAACACCAGCCGGTAGTTGAGCGGCGACCCAGGTATCCCGCGGCAGCCGAGCATCGCTGGGATCGACCCTCGGGTAGACCGCCCCGGACCCCGCAGGCCACGGTGCGCCGCGTAAGAACGGCTCGACCTCCCGCGACCGAAACTGAACGACACCCACCTCAGTCGCCGTAGTCCTCGCCGGAGAAATGCTCGAGCATCGTCTCGTGCACGCCCCACAACTCGCGAACGGTGGCGCCTCCATCGACAACCAGCGTCTGGCCTGTGATGCGTTCAGCAAGCGATGAGACGAGAAACAGGACGGCGTGGGCAATGTCGCGGGTGCGTGGTGGCGCGAGTGGGTTCACCGCGTTGACGGCCCACCGGCCTTCCGGCCAGTCTTCGTTGCCGGTTCCAACGTTGCCTGGTGCGACCGCGTTGACCCGAATGCCGTGGCGGCCCAAGTCCTGGGCGAACGTCTTGGCCAACGAGATGACCCCTGCTTTGGCCGCTCCATAGGGTGCGTGCAGCGCGGCAGCGTTGATCCCGTCCACTGAGGCCAGCGCAACCATCGCGCCACCCCGACGCTGATCGATCATCTTCCGGCCCACCGTCTGAAACAGATAGAACACCTGGCTGAGGTTGTTCTGAATTGTCCAGTTCCAGTCGTCCAGTCCAATAGTTTCAGATTGTCCCCAGCGGGCCCCGCCGATGATGTCGACACACACGTCGATCGTCCCGAGTCGTTCGGCGGCCTCATCAACGGCGCGCTGCACCTGTACCGGATCGGTCATGTCCGCGGTGATCGGAAACCCTTCACCCCCAGCTGCTTTGATCTCGTCAGCTGTCCCGGCTGCGCGCCCGGCATCAATGTCGATACAGGCGACCGTTGCGCCCGCTTCGGCCAGCACGAGCGAACACAGACGTCCGTGGCCGGCGCGTTCCGGTAGATAGCCGGCACCCGAGACCAATGCGCCCTTGCCGTGCAGGCCGAAATCGATCACCGGGGCGCCGATGTCGAGATGGGGATATTCGCTGTGACATTCACGTCGTGGTCGTCCAGATGCGGCATGACCCTGGTCGCGAGCAGCTCAAGGGTGCGCATCACCTTCTCGTGCGGCAGCTCGCCGAACTGGACGTAGCAGAGCAGATGGTCTACGCCTGCGGCTTCGTAACGCTGAATTTTCTGCAGGCATTCGTCGGCGGTGCCGACAATGATCATGTCCTGGTCACGGTAGTGCTCCACCGGGGTCTCGCCGTCAATGATCGACTTCAGGCGCGGGAATGCGTTCACCTTGTCCTCATCGCTGAGATGGGCCAGCTCCCAACGCAGATGGAACTCCGCAAGGTTTCGATACCACCAGTTCACCGATTCCCACAATCCGTATGCGTCGGCCTCCTCGGGGTCGTCATAGACGTGCACCAGCGTGTATACCGCCACCCGATTGTTCTGCACCCTGGTCAGCATGTTCTCTGGCCGGGCAGCGGCCTGAGCTGTTCGGTAAGCCTTGATGGTCTCGGCCATCTTTTCCACTGGTTGCAACAGCGATAGCGACATCAAGCCGAGCCCAAGCTCTCCGGCGCTCACCGCGCTGCGCTCGCTCGCCGCCGCCTGCCATACCGGTGGGTGCGGATCCTGGTACGGTTTGGGCGTTTGCACCCGCTCGGGGAAGGTGAATTCGGGGCTGTCCCAACTGAACCGCTCCTGCTCCCACATAGCCACCACGATCTCCACCGCTTCGCGCCACTGGTCTCGTGACCGGTCGTCGGTGGGAACGCCGAATGCGGTCTGCTCCATCGGGGTGGATCGTCCAGTGCCCCATTCCACCCGGCCGTGGCTCAGCACGTCCACGGTCGCCACCTTTTCGGCCAACCTGGCCGGGTGGATGAAGCCGAACGGTGTCAGAGTGACCCCGAAGCCCAACTTGATTTGCTGGGTGCTCAACGCGAGCCCGCCTAGAACCGCCTCGCTGCAGGGGCACGCCGAGCGGCCCTCTCGAAAGTGATGCTCGACGACCCAGGCGGCGTTGAAGCCCAGCCGGTCGGCGTATTGAATTTCAGCGATGGCTTCGTCGTAGGTCTGTTGCTCCGCCTCGCGCTGGCCATAGGGATGGGGTTTGCGTAACGGGCCGATCTTGGGTTGGAACTCGTACAGCAGGTCGAGCTTCATATTCCATCCTTTTTGCAATAGCGAAAATATGTTTGTAATGTCTGATCGTATGGCTCGCCCCGCGCTATCCGCAAGCCGTTCCATAGCGGTGCTGAACTTCCTCGCAGCCAATGCGCCGGAGCAGTTCACGCTCTCCGACCTCAGTGCGCGCCTCGACATCAACCCCGCCTCGGCACACGCGCTCCTCAACACTTTGGAAGACGCGGGCTACGTCAACCGCCACCCCCGGCTGCGCAGCTACAGTCTCGGCGCCTCGGTGGTGGCACTGGGAAACGCTGCCCTGCAATGCCATCCGGCCATCGCCTGCGCAAACGACGAGGCGCTGCGCCTCAGCGCGGAGCTCGAATTGAGCGTGGCCGTCACGACGTACGCAGGTGGAGACATCGTCTTCCTCGGCCGGATGGGGGAGCACCGCCCCCGCGACATCGACGCCTACGCAGGTCAGCGCATACCCCTGTCGCCGCCGCTCGGAGCAGTCTTCGTGGCGTGGCGGGACCCCGAGACGTGGCTGGCCAACGCGATCGACCGTGCGGCGATGGAGTCCGTCCTCGAGGAGGTACGCGCACGCGGCTGGGCTGCCTCCTTCGAACCGGACCACTACCAACCGCTTGGATCGTTAGATCCTGACGCCTCCTACAACGTCGTGATGATCGCCGCACCCGTCTTTGGGCCCGCCGGTACTGCCGTGGTCGCCCTCACCCTGCTCGGCCTACCGTCCGCCCTCACTGCCGATCGCACCGCCTTTTACGGTGAAAAGGTCAGAGACGCAGGCCTGGTCGCCACGCGCCGCAGTGGCGGCCGAGTACCCACCCCTGCCTAGGCGCGCTGCTCGATCTGGGCGGGTCCGCAACAGCAGCGCCGGTGCCGCGCCCGAGCCGAATGCGTTCGTCCGTGTCTTTTCGGCCAATCTATTTTGGGTGGTCGTCGCCGTCCTCTGGGTAACCGCACTGCCGGAGTATTTCGGCGTGAAGGACGGAATCACCTCCGACGGCACCCCGATCGGCAACCTTCTCTACGCAGCGACGTCGTTCCTCGTCGCTCTACTGCCGTTCTCGGTGTCGTGACGGTCAATAGGTCGAGACTTTCCGCAGAGGTGAGTCAATACTCGGTACCTTCGCAGTAAATCGCCACAGAGGGTCGGTGAACGTCGGTGCCGTCCGTCGACCCTGGTCCCGAGAAGGTGGAAATGTCCGGCTGGTACTACGAACTGATCGCGACTGACGAGCACGGCGAGAAATACCAGGCGACCGACATGGTTCGTGGAACCTGGACCGCGTCGATCCAACATGCGGCACCCGTGGCGTCGTTGCTGGTCCGCGCGTTGGAGCAATGCGCACCCCGTGACGACATGCGGCTGAGCCGAGTGGTGATCGACTTGCTGGGTGGAGTTCCTGCCGACGGCGACCTCTGGGTCCGACCGCGGGTGGAGCGGCCGGGCAGGCAGATCGAGTTGGTGAGCGCCGAGATGCTCGCGCCCGGCCCGGACGGAGCGCCCAGGGCGGTCGCAAGAGCGAGTGGTTGGCGGATGGCCACGCTCGACACCACCGCCACCAAACGTACGTCAGCAGCCCCGCTGCGAGCACTGTCCGATGCGAAACACAGTGATATGGCGAAGAATTGGGACCCGAATCATGTGCATAGTCTGGACTGGCGGTGGCTGACCGAGCGGATGGCCGACGGTCCCGGCGAGGCTTGGATCAAGCCGACAGTCGATCTGGTCAAGGGTGAGGCCATGACCCCCCTGCAGCGGTTATTCGCAATTGCCGACGATGCGAACGGCGTCGGCACCAAGTTGGACATCCGCAAATGGACGTTCATGAACACCGATCTGGTCGTCCACGTCCATCGCGTGCCTGAAGGCGACTGGATCGGCATTCGCGCCGATTCCAATTACGGGTCTGACGGGATTGGGACTACCGTCGGCACGCTTTTCGACATGAACGGCGCGGTCGGCAGCATTCAGCAGTCGCTGCTGGTTCGGCCGCGATCCAAGGGGTAGTGCGGGCTGATCGGGCAGGTCGCGAAATCACCGGGCCCGAGATGTGTTCCCTTCGGCCACAATCTCTTCCGTGTGCTCACCGAGTCCTGGAGCGACCGACCGCGGGGCCCATGGCGTGCCACTGAAGTCGACCGGTGTGGCAATCATTGGGAGCGTGCCATCGCCGTCAGGTACGTCGACGATGCCGCCGCCGGCATGGAACTGCTCATCGCCGATGACGTCCTCGATCGTGTTGATCGGCGACCAGAAGAATTCCGGTTCGGTTCCGAAGATCTCCGCCCATTCGTCCCGTGTCTTCGTCGCGAAGATGGCGTCCAGGTCGGCGATGAGCTCGGTGGCGTTCTTGGCACGCGACCGGGCATCGAGATACCGCTCGTCATGGCGCCATTGCGGGCGGCTCACCACGTTGCACAGCGCCGGCCAGTGGCGTTCGACCTCTAGGCCGACGATCCAGAATCGGCGGCCGTCGCCGGCCGCGTAGTTGTTCATCATCGGATTTCGCATCGTGTCTCGTTGCCCGATGGCGATGGGCGTACCCGTCAACAAGAACATGTTGAGGTCGAAACTCACCGTGTAGGTCCCCGTGCGGTAAAGCGAGGTGCTGACCAGCTGACCCGCGCCTGTCTGTCCGCGTGCATACAGCGCCGCGCAGATCCCCGCCGCCAAGTTCATCCCGGCAAGATGATCTCCGAAACCGCTTCGTTGGAAGGGCGGCGGCTCGCCTGGGCGACTCAGCAACGACGCGATCCCCGAGCGTGCCCAGTAGGCCGCGACGTCGTAGGCGGCCTTGTCGGCGTCGGGTCCGGTGATGCCGTACCCGGTGAGCAGGCCGTAGATCAGGCGGGGATGGCGAGCGGAAAGGGTCTCGTAGTCCAGCCCGAGGCGGGCAAGAGCCGCCGGTCGCACGTTGGTGAGGAACACGTCCGCCTCGGCGATCAGATCAAGAGCGACGGCGCGTCCGTCGTCGGTCCGAAGGTCCACGACGATGCTGCGCTTGGAGCGGTTGTCCATTTCGAAGGCCGGGTTGACGGCCATGTCGGTGCCGAACATCGTGGCGAACGTGCGCGCCGGGTCCCCTTGCGGGGGCTCAATTTTGATGACGTCCGCGCCCCAGTCGGCGAGTATCCCACCCGCGGCGGGTCCGGCCACCCACACACCGAGTTCGACTACCTTGATTCCGTCTATCGGGCCCATGTCCGACTCCTGTCGTGGTTCGGTGTATTTCGCACCGGGAAGAGCGAACTGCAAAGATGCGTCATTGGCCGTTCTTCGCGGAGAGAGGGAGATCACTGTGGCAGACGCCGATGCGCGCCCCGTCGATGCGCCCTGGTATCAAGACGTTCCCCCCACGGAGTCGCGTGATCGCATTATCGACGCGGCGTCGCGATGCCTGGCCAGATCTGGTTTGGAACGCACCTCGATCAGCGCAATCGCCCGTGAAGCAGGGGTTTCGCGTCAGACGATCTACAACCACTTTGAGACCAAACAGGAAATCATCGAACAAGCGTTGGAGACCGCAGCGTCCAACGCGGCCGAGCGAATCAACGCCGCGGCGATGACGAACACATCCGCAGCGGGATTCGTCGTGGAACTGTGCATGTCCGCAGTCGACGAATACTCCCGCAATCCGGCGATTTCGCCGGTGATCCCGCTTCTTCAAGGCGAAGACGCTCGCCAATCGGTGCTGGCGCCGCACGGACTGGCTGTCGCCCGGCATTTCGTCGAGCCGATCTTGTCCTATGTGCCGGATAGGAAGCCCGATCTCGACGAGATGACCGAAACCCTGCTGCGATTCGTGCTTTCGCTGATGACACTGCAGAGCGATATCACTCGGTCGCC
>CBAAAS010000027.1:0-1478 GCA_964658855.1 uncultured Mycobacterium sp. | reverse complement strand
AAGAAGTTGAAAGAGATCGAGTACGAGGTCTATGTCGAGCCGATCACGCTCGATCTCTACCGCCTGGACTGGGCCCCGGCCGAAGGCTTCCACCACGCGGGCAAGTGGATCGCCGCGAGCGTCACCGGTGAGGGCGGGCAGGACTATTTCGGGCTCCGCGCATACGGCGACTCCATTGTCGGAATGACGCACACCATCTCGCCCGCGACCGACTTCCGTTCGCTGACAAGGGATCTGGGCGCGTCCCCTGAACACCTCTATCCGGAGTACGGCCTGCTCGACTGGTTCGAGCCGTTCGAGTATCGCGAGGCCGAGGACAAGGTGACGTTCGTCAGCGACAGCGGCTCCACGGAGGAGACGGCGACTACGGCGCATTGGGTCGACGCCAACCGCCGGTGGGATATCCAGGGCAAGGTCATTAGTGACGCCGGCTTCGTGTTCGTGCCCGAGCAGGAGGGGATTGCACTACCGGTCTACTACCGCCACGAGCTCGCCACAGCAACCGGGGTCATAAACGGCGACCCCGTTGCGGGCTACCTCCACGAAGACTTCTGCTACGGCCCACCCGGCTACACCTACATGGAGCTCGCCTTAGTGCGTCAGCTCGAGGGGAAGTGGTTCTCCTGGATCCACGAGTACGCCGATGGTGAGCTCGGGGGCGGCTGCTGTTGGCAGGGTCGCGAGGAGCTGAACTTCCGCCCCGGCTACGTGTTGAACCGCGGCGTGACGACGGCTCACAAGGACGCACACATCACGCTGGAGAAGAACGAGAATGACCAACCACGGGAGCTTCGGCTCGAGATGGGTGGCGAGTGGTACGAGTTCGACCTCGACATATGCAGTGGGCCAACCCAATTCTTCGGGCGTCTGACGGCGAGCTCCGCTGGCAAGCAGATCGTGAACAGCTGGTGCTGGTTGGAGCACACCGAGGGAGTTGTGACACCAGAAATTTTCGAATACCTGGACCGACGGTTCAAGGTCGTCCGACGCCGTTAGGACCACGTCCATAACACGCGAGGGATACATGAAGGTCCAGATAGATCCGCAGCGGTGCCGAGGGCACGCCCGGTGCCTTGACATCGCGCCCGACGCCTTCGACTTCATCGACGAAGAGGATCGCGCCATCGTCGTCGACGACGGAGTTCGTCGTACCGACGTCGCGGCGCTGATCGAAGCGCAAGAGGAGTGCCCCGAACAGGCGATCCAGCTCGAAGCCGACATCGTGACCGACCCCGAACCCGAGGGACCGAAATGACTACCGCGCGCTCCAAGGGCTACACGCTGTCCGCCATCGACCACCACGCCGACTACTTCGTCGAGCACAACTACGAGATCTACGAAGAACTCCGGGCGCAGTGCCCGATGGCGCACTCGACGGAGTACGGCGGGTTCTACTTCTTCCTCGACTACGACACGGTGTACGACGCCGACCACGACCCCGAAACTTTCAGTAATGCTCCGGGTCGAAACACCCCCCC
>CBAAAS010000026.1:0-12687 GCA_964658855.1 uncultured Mycobacterium sp. | reverse complement strand
CGGGCGAAGCTGATGACCAGGAAGGTGATGCCGACGGTGCTGGCAGACGCGGCGATCACTTTGCCGATCGAGAACAACGCCTTCTTGAGCGCCGTCTCGTGGTCCTCGCCCAAGCGCAGATAGTCGTGATAGCGGCTGATCAGGAAGACGGCGTAGTCAGTTCCCGCGCCGGCCATGATCGCGCTCAGAAAGACAATGGATTGGTTCGAGACCCCGGAGCCGGTCAGGAAGGAGTAGGCGGCCACCACCGCCTGCGCAATGACCAGTGACAACCCGATCGAGATCAGCGGCAGCAGCATGGTGATCACGCTGCGATAGACGATCAGCAAAACGATGAGTACGAGCACACCGATGGCCAGCTCGATCGGCGTTCGGTCCCGCTGACCTGCGACGGTGAGGTCGGCGACCGTTCCCGCGGGGCCGGTGACGTTGGCCGTCAGCGAGCTGCCCGCAACGGTGTGCTTGACCACGTCGGTGATCTGCGTGAACGCCTCGTACGACCGTGGCGTGCCCAACTCGCCCGCCACGCCGACCGGCAGCACCCAGGCCTTGTCGTCTTTGCTGGTCACGATCGACTTCAGCGGCGGGGTGCTGATGAAGTCCTGCAGCATCACGACATTGCCGGAGTCTTTGCGCAAGGTGTCGACCAGTGCGCGGTAGGTGGCCTCGTCGGCAGGGGTGAGTCCCTTGTCGTCGGTGAGGACGACCAGGAGGAGGTCTTCGGAGCCCGATTCGTGGAACGCCTCGGTCATCTTTCGCGCGGTGACGTTCGAGGGCGCATCGCTCGGCAGGATCGAGAGCGGATGTTTTTCGGACATCTCATTGAGCGAAGGGAACGACAGGGGCAGCGCCACCGCGATCGCGACCCATACCCCGATCACGACCCAGGGCCATCGCACCACGAAATCAGCTAGCCGTCGCATGTAGCTTCCCCCCAGTTGGGCATTTCAGACTGGCCTCAGCCATCGAACCGGCCACGTCAGGCGACGCGTCCCCAGTGGCCGCTGTCCGCGACCCGCACGCACACGGACCGCATTGCCTCCATATAGCGGGTCGCCGACTTCTGAGCGATGGGGTTGTCCGGATGCATGATCGCCATCACGGTGCCCTCTTTGTACCGGAAGATGTAGATCGTCAGCTGGTAGGAGAATCGCCCATCGGGGTAGATCCCGATGTTGTCCGCCAGGCCCAGGTCGCCCGCGGCGAGGATGGCGTTGAGCGGAGCGGCCCCGCCGTGCAGAAAGTTCGACACCGGAAAGTTCGGTTGCGGCCACTTCAACCAGGGCGCCAACTCCAGCACTCGGTAATACGGCACCCGTGCCATATCCAGGCCCGAGTCGAAGGACGTCTGGGCCGCGTATGCCGCCTCGTTGAACGAGGTCGCGGCGATAGGCACGGTGATCGGGATCAGGCCGGTGAACCAGCCCTGGGTCATGAAGTTGTCCGCGCCGGTGCGGGAGTCCCGCGGCGTGAGCCCGTAGTAGGTCAGGGCACCGGTGAATTCGTGCTCGACCAGGGCCAGGCATGCATAGATGCCCCCGACGAAGCGCGAGCCCGCCGTCCCGCACGCTGCTTCGAACCGCTCGGCCTGCGCCGGGTCCATCAGCAGTTCGGAGGACATTTCGCTACTGAATGTCTTGTCCGGGTCGCCCAGCGGAAGGGGGAACTCGGGGAAGCCGCCGTCGTTGTTCTCGGCGAAGTCGATCCATGCCTGTACGCCCGGGGAATCCACGGTCAACGCCGCGGTGGACTCGTGTTCGCGAACGCAGAAGTCGTCGAAGCTGCCGGCATCAGGGAGGTCCAGAGCCTCGCCGCCGCTGGTCAACGCGGCATACATGCCATTGGCTTCGATCATCGTGGTGCCGATCAGCGTCGCGTCGCCGTGTACGTGGTCCATCGCGACGAAGAACGTGAACTGCTCCTCGCGTTGCACGACGCCGAAGGTGAAGCAGCCCCACTCCAACGGACTGGGTATCGCGGTGGTGTGCTCGTGAATCTCGGCCACGGTCATGTGGCCCTGGTTGACCGGTTCGAATTCGATCTCGGCCGGGTCGGCGATCGTGTGCCTGATGAATCCGCCGTCGTCGGTGCGCTCGAACCAGCTGCGGAAGGTGTCGTGTCGTCGTAGATAGGTGTTCAGTGCGGCGTCCATGGACGCGATGTCGCACTCGCCCTTCGCGTCGCAGCTGGCGATGATCTGCCGGGAAAAATTCAGTCCGGCCGCGTCCCGCTCGTAATAGTTACGTAGGTGCTGGCTCTGCATGTAGCTGACCGGTACCGAGCTCACCGGCGCCTGGCGTGCTTTGTCCGCGGCCACGGCAGTCGGGTGCCACGAGGTGACGGTGCCCGGGGTCAAAGTCCACTCGTTTAATGAGCCGACCGTAATCTGCCCGATGCGCAAATCGGTGTCCTCCTCGATTGAACGGCTCCGGGCCGGCCGCGCTGCTTGCGGCGACACCAAGATAGCCCCCTGGGCTGTCAGTGTCGCGCAGCGTCAGCGGCCTGTACGGGCTACCTGACAGCATAAATAGTGTCAACCTGTACGCCTATTGACAGGTAACCGCCCGGCGTGGCAGACGGTGACCTTGGCCATACCCTGGGGTACGGTGCGCGAAGTCGGCATCGCCGCCGGAGCGGCACTTGCAATCCGCGGGTGCGCCAGCAATTCTGTTGCGCATCCGGGCCGTACGCGGCGACCGAATCTCCACAGTCCCCAAGCCGAGAGGACAACGCATGGCATCCGTCGATGGCCAGCAGCAGTCAACACCCAGTTTTGCGATCGTCGGTTACGCGGCGCGTTTTCCCGGGGCCGCGAACGCCGATGAGTACTGGGATGTGCTGCGAGAGGGCCGAGACGCCATCTCGGAAGTACCGGCGGACAGGTGGGATGTCGACGAGTTCTTCGACCCCGACCCGGACGTACCGGGCAAGGTCGCGACACGTCGGGCAGGTTTCGTCGACGACGTGACCGGTTTCGACGCGCCGTTCTTCGGTATGTCGACGCGCGAGGTCAGGATGCTGGACCCACAGCACCGGCTTCTGTTGGAGACGGCTTGGCGGGCGGTGGAGCATTCCGGCACTGCGCCAACATCTTTGGCGAATACGAACACCGGTGTGTTCGTCGGTCTGGCCACCCACGACTACCTGGGTATGGCCTCCGGTGAGCTGACGTTCCCTGAGATCGAGGCCTACATGGCGATCGGGACGTCAAGCGCCGCGGCCGCAGGCCGGATCAGCTTCCGGTTGGGGCTGCAGGGCCCGGCGGTCGCCGTCGACACGGCCTGCAGTTCGTCGTTGGTGGCCATCCACCAGGCCTGCCAGGCCCTTCGCCTCGGGGAGTGCGACCTGGCCCTGGCCGGTGGCGCGAACGTGCTGCTCACACCGGCGACGATGATCACCTTCTCCAGTGCGCACATGCTCGCGCCCGATGGTCGATGCAAGACGTTCGACGCCGCCGCGGACGGTTACGTGCGCGGCGAGGGTTGCGGCGTCATCGTCATCAAGCGACTCGAAGACGCGATCGAAGACGGCGACAACATCCGGGCCGTCATCCGCGGTAGCGCGATCAACCAGGACGGTGCGTCGGGCGGCCTGACGGTACCGAATGGTGTTGCGCAACAACGGGTTATCGCCGACGCGCTGAAGCGTTCCGGCCTGGTTCCCGCCGACGTCGACTACCTGGAGGCACACGGCACCGGGACGTCGCTGGGCGACCCGATCGAGGCGCAGGCCGCCGGGGCGGTCCTCGGTGAGGGACGCAAGGACGGCGACCCACTGCTGATCGGCTCGGCGAAGACGAACATCGGACACCTGGAGGCCGCCGCGGGCATCGCGGGCGTCATCAAGGTCATCCTGTCGCTCGAAAACGAGTTGCTGCCGGCGCATTTGCACTTCGAGAACCCGTCGCCGCACATTCCGTGGGACCGGCTTGCGCTGCGGGTGGTCAAGGAAGCCACGCCGTGGGAGCGCAACGGTGAGCCGCGTATCGCGGGCATCAGCTCGTTCGGGTTCGCCGGTACCAACGCGCACGTCATTCTGGAAGAGGCACCCGTCAAAGCGGCGCCGGCCGCGGCGCTGGCCGACCCGTCCTCGGACAAGCGATTTGCCGTCCTGCCGGTCTCGGCGCGCACACCCGACGCACTGGTTCAGGTCGCCGAGCAGTACCGCGATTGGCTGAGTGCGCACCCGGAGGCGACCCTGGCCGACGTGTGCCTGACCACCGGAGTGAGCCGGGCACATTTCGAGCACCGGGCCGCTTTGGTGGTCAACTCCAAGGAATCTGCCAGCGAATTGCTGGGTGCACTCGCCGACGATCGCCCGGCACCCGGGCTGGTGCGCGGTGTTTCCGATACCCCGCCGAAGACGGCATGGTTGTTCACCGGTCAGGGCAGCCAGTACCCGGGCATGGCACGCGAGTTGTACGACACCGAACCGGTGTTCGCCGAGACCGTGGACCGCTGCGCCGCCGCGGTCGCCGATGTTCTCGAAAAGCCATTGCTTGATGTGATTTTCGATGTCGATGGCCCGGAAGCCGAAGAGGCGCTGCGGCAGACCGCCTATGCCCAGCCCGCTTTGTTCGCGGTGGAGCTGGGTCTGGCGCGGCTCTGGCAGTCGTGGGGCTTCGAGCCCGCCGTGGTGCTCGGTCACAGCGTCGGTCAGTATTCGGCGGCGTGCGTCGCCGGCGTGTTCAGCCTGGAGGACGGCGCGAAGCTGATGGCCGAGCGCGGCCGTCTCTTCGGCAGCCTGCCCGCGGGTGGCCGGATGGTCGCGGTGTTCGCCGCCGCGGCGCGCGTGGAGAGCCTGACCGACCAGTTCCCGAGCCTGTCCGTGGCCGCCTACAACGGGGCGAACACCGTATTGTCCGGGCCTGCAGGTGACTTGGACAAGGCAGTGACCAAGCTGACGGCCGACGGCCTGCGGTGCGACTGGCTGGAAACCAGCCACGCGTTCCACTCTGCGCTGCTGGACCCGATCCTCGACGAGTTCGAAACTTATGCGAATAGCTTCACATTTGCTTCGCCGCAACGGATTCTGGTCGACAACCGCACCGGCGCCGTCATCGGCCGAAGCCAGAAGCTGGACGGCAACTACTGGCGTCGCCACGCCCGCCAGCCGGTCGAATTCGCCAAGAGCGTGCAGACGCTGTCCGAACTGGGTTGCAAGGTGCTGCTCGAAATCGGCCCGCAACCGGTTCTCACCGCTGCGGCGCTGCGGACATGGTCGGACCCGGCCACCACGCCGCGGGCCATCGCGTCACTGCGTAAGAACACCGCCGACCACCGCCAGATCACCGAAGCCCTGGCCGACGCCTACGCACTGGGACATCTGCCCGACTTCGGCGCAGTGCAACAAGGGCCCGCGCGCAAGCTCGACCTGCCGACCTATCCGTTTCAGCACCGCCAATACTGGTTCCGGGAAAATCGCGAATTGCCGACGCAGCAATCCCACGTCACAGCGACCAGCGACACCGTTCGGCTTCTCGAAGACGGCAAGTTCGAGGAACTGGCCGCGCTGCTCGGCGGAGCCGGCGATGACCCGCAGACCCTGAGTGTGCTGACAAAGGTTGCAGCGCAACACAATGCGCAGCGCAAAACCAAGTCGATCTCGGATGTGCGCTACGAGTTCCGGTGGGACAAGATCAATGCGGCGGCTCCCGCCGACCTCGCTGAGCCGGCCACCTGGCTGTTGATCGGCGAGAACGGCGAAGCGGTCCTGCCTTTGATCGACGCGCTGACTGCGCTGGGCCAGCAGCACCGGATCCTCGGGTTGCCGGTATCGGATGCCGACGAGCAGGAGCTCGCGGTCGCGTTGCGCACCGCGGCCGACGAGTCGCCGACGCTGCGTATCGTGCACGTCGCAGCGCTGGAGGGCGACACCGTGCCGTCGTCACGGTCGCTGTCGCGGGTGCAACAGCAGGTGCTGGGCGGAACCCGGCGGCTTTTCCGCGCCGCGGCCGCCGCCGAACTGCGGGCGCCGATCTGGGTGATAACCCGTGGTGCGCAACGAGTTGCCGACACCGACACGGTGTCACCCGAGCAGACTGCGCTGTGGGGATTCGGGCGTGCCGCTTCGCTCGAGCTGCCGCAATTGTGGGGTGGCCTTGCCGATCTGGCCGAAGGTACCTCCGCTGAGTGGTCTCATCTGATCAACCAGGTCGCCGTCGAACCGCGTCGTGAAGACCAGTTCGCCGTGCGTGATCAAGCCGTCTACGTGCCACGGCTGGTTCGGCGCCCCGGGCAGGCGAGCACCAAGCCGCTCGCATTACGCGATGACGCAACGTATCTGATCACCGGCGGACTCGGCTCGATCGGATTGGAGATCGCCGGATACCTAGCCGCCAACGGTGCCAAGCACCTGGTGCTGACCAGCCGACGCGACCCGAGCGAGGCCGCGCAGCAACGCATCGACGCGTTGAGCGAGCAGCACGGCAGCGACATCCGGGTCGTCACCGCCGACGTGGCCGACGCGGACGACGTCGCGCGACTGCTGGCGGGAGTCAAATCCGACCTACCGCCGCTGGCCGGCATCGTGCATGCAGCAGGCGAAATCAGCACCACGCCGCTGAGCGATCTCGACGACGCCGAAGTAGATCGGGTCTTCGCCGGAAAGGTCTGGGGTGCCTGGCATTTGAGTGAGGCGGCCGCGGATCTGCAGCTGGACTTCTTCCTCACCACCTCCTCGATCGCCTCGGTCTGGGGCGGATACGGTCAGACCGCCTACGGCGCGGCGAACGCCTTCCTGGATGGGCTGACCTGGCGTCTGCGCGAGCAGGGCATCGCCGGCGTCAGCGCGAACTTCGGTCCGTGGTCGGCGGGAATGGCCGATGAGGAGTCCCGCGCCAAGTTGAGCAAGCGCGGCATCAAGACGTTGTCGCCGGCCGATGCGCTGGCGGGTCTGGCCGAGTTGATCGCCGTCTCGGCCGAGCAGGGCGCAGCTCAAGGTGTGGTGGCCCGGATCGATTGGGCGAAATTCCTTCCGCTGTATCAGCAAGCGGGTCGGCGGGCATTCCTGGCTGAGTTGGAGCGCGAGGTGCCCAGCACCGTGCCGGTGACTACCGCTTCCGGTAAGACCGAACTGGTCGAGCGGCTCACCAACGCTCCGGTGCAGCAGCGCCGCAAACTCATGTCCGACTTCCTGCGCGACGCGGTGGCCGACGTGACCCGGGTCGATCCGTCCGAAATCCGGGAAGACGCCGGATTCTTCGATCTCGGCATGGACTCGCTGATGGCCGTCGAACTGCGGCGGCGCATCGAGCAAGGCGTGGGCAAGGAGATCCCGGCGACGCTGGCGATGGACCACCCGCGGTTGTCGGACACGGTGGACTACCTACTGAGCGACGTGCTCGCGCTCAGCGAACAGGCATCGAAGTCCGGAGCCGCCCTGGCGACAGCGGTGACGACCCGCTCGGACGAGGCGATCGCGATCATCGCCGTGTCCTGCCGCTTCCCCGGCGCTCCCAACCCGGAAGCCTTCTGGGATCTGCTGTCCGGCGGTGCCAACGCGATCCGCGAGGTCCCCGAAGACCGCTTCGACATCGACGAGTTCTACGACCCCGACCCCGACGTTGCGGGCAAGACCTACACCCGCTTCGGTGGGTTCCTCGAAGGCATCGACGGGTTCGACCCCGAGTTCTTCGGCATCTCTCCGCGTGAAGCGGTCTGGATCGAGCCGCAGCAGCGGCTGATGCTCGAAACAGTCTGGGAAGGCCTGGAGCGGGCCGGCTTATCGCCGGCGTCGCTGCGCGGCAGCCGAACCGGCATCTTCGCCGGCGTGGCCGCCAACGAGTACGCCCATCTGCTGTCCTCCGAGTCGATCGACAAGATCGAGCCGTATTTCATCACCGGTAACGCGCTGAACGCCATCTCCGGTCGGGTTGCCTTCGCGCTCGGATTCGAAGGTCCCGCCGTTGCGGTCGACACCGCTTGCAGCTCTTCGCTGGTGGCCGTGCACCAGGCCGTCCAGGCATTGCACTCCGGCGACTGCGATCTCGCCGTGGCCGGCGGTGTGAACGTCCTGCTGAGCCCGGTCACGGTCGTTGCTGCCTCACGCGCCCGGATGCTGTCGCCGGTCGGGCAGTGCAAGACCTTCGACGCGTCGGCCGACGGCTATGTCCGCAGTGAAGGCTGCGGGATCCTGGTGCTCAAGCGACTCAGCGACGCGCAGCGCGATGGCGACCGGATCGCCGCGGTGATCCCGGGTACCGCCGTCAACCAGGACGGCGCATCCAGCGGCCTGACCGTCCCCAATGGTGGTGCGCAGCAACGGCTTATCTCCACCGCACTGGCTCGGGCCGGCCTGGTCGGCGGAGACGTCGACTACCTCGAGGCGCACGGGACGGGCACTCCGCTCGGCGATCCGATCGAGGTGCAGGCCGCCGGTGCTGCTTACGGTGGTGGCCGCGACGCCAACCGGCCGCTGCTGATGGGATCGGTCAAGACAAACATCGGTCACACCGAATCGGCATCGGGAGCCGCGGGCCTGATCAAGGTCGTGCTGTCCCTGCAAAACCGTGAGCTGCCGCAGAGCCTGCACTTCGACAACCCGTCACCGCACATCCCTTGGGGCACACTGCCGGTGAAGGTCGTGGACAAGTCGACGCCGTGGGAGCCCAACGGCCGTCCGCGTCGAGCCGGGGTGAGCTCGTTCGGATTCACCGGCACCAACGCGCACGTGCTGATCGAGGAAGCTCCGGTGGCACAGCCGGTGATCATCGACGAGCAGCCGGCCGACGACGCCGTGGCAACACCGGCATCGGTCAGCGTGTTGCCGCTGTCGGCGCGTTCCCCGGAGGCGCTGGCGGAAGTCGCGCAACGCTACGGGACCTGGTTGACCGACCACCCGGACGCCGACATCGCCGAGGTGAGCCGCACAGCCGGAGTGGGTCGCTCGCACTTCGAGCATCGCGCCGCGCTCGTGGTGGATTCCGTGCAGAGCGCGAGCGCGGGTCTGGCCGACCTGGCCGCGGGCCAGCAGCGTCCCGGTGTGGTCCGTGGCGAGTGCACCGACCGGCCGACGACGGCGTGGCTGTTCACCGGTCAGGGCAGCCAGTACCCCGGCATGGCACGCGAATTGTTCGCCGCTGAGCCGGTTTTCGCGGAGACGGTGCAACGTTGCGCCGACGCGGTGAGCGAGATCTTGCCACAGCCATTGCTGGAGGTGATCTTCGCGACCGACCGCGAGACCGGTGGCAAGGCCGGAGAAACACTGAAGCACACGTCCTTTGCGCAGCCGGCGCTGTTCGCCATCGAAATGGGTCTGGCCCGGTTGTGGCAGTCATGGGGCATCGAGCCCGACGTCGTGCTTGGACACAGCGTGGGCCAGTACGCGGCGGCTTGCGTCGCCGGTGTGTTCAGCCTCGAGGACGGCGCGCGGCTGATGGCTGAGCGGGGACGGCTGTTCGGCAGCCTGCCCGCGGGCGGCCGGATGGTCGCGGTCTTCGCCGACCCCAAGCTCGTCGAGCAGGTTGCCGGCGAATTCCCGAAGGTGTCGGTCGGGGCGTACAACGGCCCCAACACCGTGCTTTCGGGGCCGGGAGAAGACCTCGAACAGGTCGTCGCCAAGTTCAGCGAGGACGGGGTGCGCTGCACGTGGCTGGAGACCAGCCACGCGTTCCACTCCGAGCTACTGGAGCCGGTGCTCGGTGAGTTCGAGTCATTTGCAAGCAGTTTCGAGTTCGCCGTGCCGACGTTGCCGCTGGTCTGCAACCGCACCGGTTCCATCCTGACCACGGAAACCCCGCTGGACGCCCAGTACTGGCGACGGCATTCGCGTCAGCCGGTGCAGTTCGCCGAAAGCGTCCGCACCGTTGCGGCACTGGGATGCTCGGTGCTCATGGAGATCGGCCCGCAGCCGGTGCTGATCGGGGCCGCGGTTCAGGTGTGGCCGGAGCATCTGGCCGCGCCGCGGGCGATCGTGTCCCTACGTAAGGGTGTCGCTGACCGCGGTCAGATCGCCGAGGCGCTGGCCAACGCTTACGTCAGCGGACACCGGCCCACGTTCGCCGCGCTGCACCAGCAGCAGGGCCGCCGGCTGGAACTGCCGACCTATCCGTTCCAGCGCCGTCGTTTCTGGCCGAAGAGCTCGGCGATCACCGTCGACGGTCCGGCGATGTCCGGACTTCTGGGCAGCGGAAAGGATCTCGCTTCCGGCGACTCCGTCTACACCAGCAGGCTGTCGGTCAGGTCGCAGCCGTGGCTGTCCGACCACGTCATCTACGGCACGGTCGTCGTGCCCGGCGCCACGTATGCCGCGATGGCGCTGGCCGCTGTCGGTACCCCGGCACATGTCAAAGAGGTCTTCTTCTACGAGCCGATCATTCTGCCCGAGAAGGCTTCTCGTGAGGTGCAGCTGACGCTGCATCCGCTCGACGCGGGCGATGGCTGGAAATTTCAGGTGCACAGCCGCCCGTTCGGTGTCAAAGACTCCGACTGGTCGTTGAACGCCGACGGCACGGCCGTCCCCGGCGTCGAAGAAGACGAGCCGGCAGCGGAGCCCGTCGAGCCGATTGACGCGGCGATCGAGCGGATGGAGCGCATGCGTCCGGCAGAGCTGTTCGAGACCTTCGACGACATGGAATTGTCGTGGGGGCCGAACTGGTCTGGGTCGCTGAAGTCGCTGTGGCTGGGTGAGGGTGAGGCGATCGGCGACATCTCGGTCGGCGAAGAACTGTCCGATAATCTCGGCACCGAGCCGATGCACCCGGTCCTGATGGACCTGTGCACGGGCGTCGCCTTCCCCGCGTTCCCGGCATTGCGCGCAGCCGAACAGGGCGTCAACGGCTTGTTCCTGCCGTTGCGCTACGAACGGGTCACGTTGCGGGAGAAGATGCCTCGCCGGTTCTACTGCAGGGCGAAATGGCACACCAACGAACTCGACAGCGAGACTCAGGTATTCGACCTCGACTACATCGATCGAGACGGCCGCATTCTGGGTGGGATCAAAGGGTTCACCGTCAAGCGGGCGCCGCGAGAGGCGTTGCTGCGTGGGCTCGTCGGTGACGCGACCCGGCTGCTGTACACCCTCGGTTGGCACGAGGTGCCGCTTGCACCGGCCGAGCAAGCCGGAACGCCCAGTGGCACATGGCTGGTCGCCGGGTTCAGCGAGCTGGCGGCTGTGCTGCCAGGCTGCATCCCGTTCGACCGGGCTTCGGACTCCGAGCTGTTGGGTCAGGTGCTGGCCCAGGCGCACGAGAAGGGTATGCCGTACGCCGGCATCGTCTGGCGCAGCTCTGGGCGTAGGCCGGAAGAGTCGACACCCACGCAGATCAGCCGGCTCGAGGTCGAGGTCGAGAATCTGCTGAGCGCGGTGCACGCCGCGCAGGCCGACAACTCGGTGAAGCTGCCCGGTGGGCTGTGGGTCGTCACCGAACGAGCGGTGGCAACCGAGTCCGGTGAGCCGGTCGACGCGGTGCAGGCCGCGCTGTGGGGACTCGGGCGCACCATCCTCAACGAGGAGCCCGGTCTGCGTAGCAAGCTGATCGATGTCGACGGGTCGCCAGAGGCCGTCAAGTTACTGACCGGTCTGCTCAGTGCGCCCGTTGACGAGCCGGAAATCGCTCTGCGCCAAGGAAAAGCGTTGGCGTCGCGGTTGCTGCAGTGGTCGCGAAGCGGTCATCTCAACGTCCCGCGCGCCGACGATTACGCTCTGCTTCCCACCGAGCGCGGCGCGATCGACAACCTGCGTCTGACCGAGAAGGAAGTGCTGCCGCCGGACGAGGGCTATGTGCAGGTGCGGGTCGAGGCTGCGGGTCTGAACTTCCGCGACGTGCTCAACGTGTTGGGCCTCTACCCGGGCGACCCGGGGCCGGTCGGTGGCGACTTCGCCGGCACCGTCACCCAATTGGGCGAGGGCGTGACCGGACTGGAGATCGGTCAGCGGGTCTACGGCTCCATGCAGGGCGCGTTCGCCAGCCGGTTCAACGTGCCGGCCCAGTTCCTGGCACCGATCCCGGACGGGGTGAGCGCAGTTGAGGCAGCGACCATCCCGGCCGCAGCGCTCACGGTTCGGCTGTCGTTCGACTGGGCGAAGCTGAATCCGGGCGACAAGGTGCTCATCCACGCCGCCAGCGGTGGTGTCGGATTGGCCGCCATCCAGATGGCGCAACACCAGGGTGCAGAGGTGTATGCGACGGCGAGCACCTTCAAGCGGGCGACGCTGCGCAGGCTCGGCGTGAAGCATGTGTACGACTCGCGGACAACCGATTTCGCTGACCAGATCCTCGCGGACACCGACGGTGCCGGCGTGGACGTGGTGCTCAACAGTCTGACCAGCGAGGGGTTCGTCGAGGCGACGGTCCGGGCCACCGCCAAGAACGGCCGCTTCGCCGAGATCGCCAAGCGCGACATCTGGACTCCCGAGCAGATGGCCGAGGCCCGACCCGACATCGCGTACGAGATCGTCGCGTTGGACACGGTGATGTTCACCGAACCCGACCGCATTCGCGACTTGCTCACTGAGGTGTCGGACGGGCTGGCCAAGGGGGAGTGGACGCCACTGCCCGCCGAGGTCTACCCGCTGACGGAGGCCAGATCGGCGTTCCGCCGGATGCAGCAGGCCCGGCACATCGGAAAGATCGTCTGCCAGATGCCGAATCCGCTTGCCCCGCGGCCGGATCGGACCTATCTGATCACCGGCGGTCTGGGTGCCATCGGTCTGAGCACGGCGTCATACCTGGCGCAGCGCGGGGCC
>CBAAAS010000025.1:11657-12769 GCA_964658855.1 uncultured Mycobacterium sp. | reverse complement strand
CAGAGCTGACGACAGGGCCGTCATAGCAGTCAGGGCAGAACCACGAAGCGTTGACATCACTGCGACCTGTACAACAGATCTGTCCACGACTTCGGGGGCCCCGAGCGGGCTAGATCCAGTTGACGGTAGGCATGGCCATCGGGGCTCAAGTACATGCCCGTCTGCGTGTTGTACGGGACCAGTGAGACCGAAGGGCCGGCCCCGGCGCTGTCATGGAATGCGTTGGGCGTCACCGGAACTGCCGCGGCGGGATTGCGCGCACCAAAAGCGTCGGTCGGCGGAGGCACAGCGGGCGCCGGCAACAGGGCCGGAGCTTGCTCTGGTGGACTGCCGGCCGGTAACGGCCCGGGCGCGGGAGTTCGCGCGGGCATCGGAGTGCCCTCCACTGGGGCGAAGAGTCGATCGTCGCGATCAACTCGACCGTCAACGGGAATGCCTTGGGAGAGCAGGTTCGGATCAATAGGGCCCGGCCCGAATACATGCTGGTGCATGGCCAGGGGTTCGAAAGGTCGGTCACTGTCGCACATTTGGACTGTGGGAGCGCGTTTTCCCGGATGACCCATACATGGGTAGTTGCGCGCGCCGCGGACCGCGATCGGTGAGTCCTGCGGGAGTTTGCAGTACAGGCCGTCAGGAGTGTCCGCCTCGGAGGTGTCCGCCGCAGACCGCCATTGCGATTGGGGAAGAAATCCCACGGTGCACGCCGGAGGGTCGGCAACAGTGATCGCAAAGTCCCCCGTGGCTGCTCCGGTGGCGTTGTGCGGCGGCGACACCGATTGGTCGACGGCAATGCTTGGAGGCAGCAGCACGAGGATCTGCTCCAGCGATGCGTGATACGTGACCGCGACCTGTCCGATGGTGGTGAGGTTGGCCAGGAGCACCGGCAGTGTCGGCTTGATCTGGTCGAGCAGCGCCGAAACCTGTTGAGCGAAACCGGGTCCGGTGCGCAGCACGGTGCGTATCTCAGGGTCGTCACGGGTCAGCTGTCCGCTGACTCCGGCCAGCCCGCGCGCCCATCGCCGTATCGCGTCGGTGCTATCGGCCTGAGATTGCAACAGCGGAAGGCCATCGTCGACAAGTTTGCGATTACGGTCGGCGATACGATCCAGGTC
>CBAAAS010000025.1:10059-11557 GCA_964658855.1 uncultured Mycobacterium sp. | reverse complement strand
CCGACCGCTGACACACTGCGGACCTGAGCTCGGGTGTTGGCAGGGACTCTCGCTGAACCGTCCAAGGAAAGCTTGGCCTGCACCCGCTTTCCGCCGACCACCTGTATGTCGGTGACCTTGCCAACCTGCACTCCGCGGTACGTGACATTGCTGAAGCGGTACAGGCCACCGGTGGCCGGCAGCTCCAAAGTGACAGTGATCCGTCCGACACCGAGCAGCATGGGCAGCTGTATGTAGCGAAAGGCCATGACCGAAAGGCCGACGATCGACAGGACTGTGAAGATTACCAGCTGGATACGAACAAAATGCGTGAGCATCAGTGACCACCCGGTGATGCTGGCGCCGAATCCGGTTGATCGACGGGGGCAATCATCGCGCTTGGGTCAGGCACGATGGCGGCAGACTTGGTGGCTGGCGCCGGTGGGGCGGACCACGCGGGCGGCGGCGCGGCGGGTGGCTTGGACGCATCCGGCGGTTTGACGCCGTAACTCAATGGGTCGTAGCTGTAATTGAGGTAGTAGGGCTCACCCGGTGCCGGCACCAGCTGCGCCCCCGGCTGTTGCCAGCGAGTACCAAGAAGCAGCGAGCGTTTGAGGCGGGGAAGCGTGAGATCGACGATCACGCTGAGGTTGATGTAGTCACCCTTGACTTGGCGGTCGATGGCGTCCTGCCCGAATGGAAACGCCGACACGAACGCGAGCGCCGCGTCAAGCCCTGGGCCGACGTCGGCGAGCGATTTCAGGGTTGGCTCAAGGTTTCGTAGGTTCGTCACCAGATCGTTTTTCGTCTCGTCGACCAGCCGCTTGGCGGTGTCGCTGAACCGGCCCAGCTCGTGAAGCGCGGCGGTGATGCGGGGCCTTTCGCGGATCAGCACATCGAGCGCGGGCGGGATCGTCTTCAACGCATGGTCGATCACATCGCGCTGCGCTGCGAACGTACCCGCTACCCGATTCAGCGCATCGATGGACGCAAGGATGTTGTCGCGCTGCGAGTCAAGCGTGCCGATGAACCTATCGAGGCGAGCAAAGAGATCTCGCGCCTGCGGAGCGCGGCCCGAAAAGCCCGTGCTGAGGGTGTGGATGATGTCGCCGATCTGTCCCAGGCCACCCCCATTGACCACCGCCGACAACGCAGTCAGTGTTTGCTCGGTCGACGGGTAGGTCGACGACCTCGACCTGAGCGTGGCCCCTGATGTCAGGCGCCCGGCAGGCGACTGTCCTTGCGGCAGACCCAACTCCACGTGCATCGTGCCGAGCAGACTGGTTTGACCCACGTTGGGCACTACGTTGGTGGGTACGATGACGTTGGGCGCAACGGAGACCTCGATGTCTGCATGCCAATTGCGGAAAGTCATTTTCGCGACGCTGCCGACCACGACGTCGTTCATCATGACCGGTGAATTAGCCTCTAGCGCACCGGCATTGAGCACTTCGACGTGAAAGATCTGCGCCCCAGCTCCCCGACCGACCGTCCCGGGCAAAGGTAGCGAATTCAAGCC
>CBAAAS010000025.1:8510-9959 GCA_964658855.1 uncultured Mycobacterium sp. | reverse complement strand
AATGCTGAGCAGATGAACGCAACCGGATTTGCGAAGTTGTTCGTGACGAAAGCCCCTAGGGGGGCACCGTTGTCAGGGTTGTAGATGTTCGACTGGTTGGCCAGCGCATTGGGCGCAACGTGCAGGACGTTCTCCAGATCTGTTTTGTGGTCGACCAGGTTCTGGGTGACGTTGGACAGGCGCTGAACTTGCTCAGCCGCTTGGTCTCGAGTGCCCGCTACGAAGCGCTGTACGTCACCGACGGCAACGGATAGGTCGGTCAACGCGGCGTCCAGGGTGGATTTGCTGTCATCGAGCACACTCGTCAGCGTTGCGAAACGGTCTTCGAACTGCACGATCTGGGTGGTGCTGTCGCGGAGCGCGCTGACGAAGGTCTGAAGGTTTTTCAGGATGTCGACGACGTTGCCACCGTTGTCGGCCAAGATCCGCCCTACTCCTGACAGCTCGGCCAACGTGCGACGGAGCTTGTCGCCGTTACCCGCCATCGCGTTGGCAGCGCTGTCGATGAACCCGGCGGCCGAACTGCCTGGCGCACCCTTTTTCGGGCCCAACTCTGTTGCCAGCCGTGTCAATTGGGCCTCGACTTGGTCCCACTCGACCGGGATTGCTGTGCGCTCGACGGGAATCACCGCGCCGTCGGGTAGCACCGGCCCGCTCGATTCGTAGGCCGGGGCCAAGCCGACGTAGCGGGCCGAGAGGAGATTTTGGGCCACGATCACCGCTTTTGCGTCGGCAGGGACCGGCACGTCGCGATCGACGCTGAGCGTCACACGCACCTGGCCGCCGGCGGGCTCCATGTTCGTGATTGTGCCCACCTTTACCCCGGCAACCCGGACGTCGTCGCCGCGGTAAATCCCTGTGGCGCTGGTGAAATACGCGGTGATGGTGGTCGGGCGGAAATAGGCATCGCGAATAACGAGCCCACCCGCGGCGATAATGAGGCCCGTTAAAACCAGGGCGAGCACGCGGGACAACCGCGTCCGGTTCATCGCTAGCCCCCCGGAGTGCTGTTGCGGGGAATGGGGAATTCGGCGCGCGGGGCGGCACGGTCGGGCGGCCGTCCGGCGTTGACACCGCGCCGGAATCCGAACGCGTAGTCCAGGAAAGGCTGCAGGAATTGCTCGGGGATCAGGTTGGGAACGTAGGCGTTGTAGTAGTAGCCGTTGGCAACTGCTTCGCCTTGGGTAAGTTCGTACTTAGCCAGTCCGGGCAGCGCCTTGCCGATGTTGTCACGGTTTTTTTCAAGAACCGCCGTGACGGAGTTGAGCTTCTCAAGTGCGGGCTCAAGCTGCTTCTCGTCCTCAGCGACCATGCCAGATAGCTGCCGGGACACCGAGGCGGTGCTGGCGAGCAGGTCGACGATCGCCTGGCGTCGTTGATTGAGGACCATGATGAGGTCGTTGGCGTTGAGGATAAGCGTATTGAGTTGATCGCTGCGCTGGGCCAATA
>CBAAAS010000025.1:0-8410 GCA_964658855.1 uncultured Mycobacterium sp. | reverse complement strand
GAGCCCAGCCTGACTGTGTTGTCGACCCTGAACGTGACGACCGCCTTGCCCTTGTGCAACGAAACGTCTTCCACCGAGCCCACTTTCAGGCCGGACACGATCACGTCATTGCCGGCGTCGAGCCCGCCAGCTTCGGTGAACTGGGCATGGTAGGGGACCTCGCTCGCCAACGAGGCCAGGCGCTCTGGATTCAGGCCGACGGCGATGATCAGGGCGATAAGCACCACGCCGATGAACCCGGACCGGACAAGATGGCTTCCGCGATATTTGAGCATTAGTCGCTGCACCTCCCGCCCTCTTGTTTGACCCAGGGAAATTGCGAGCTGCGCCCTTGAAGGTCGGTGACTCGGACCGCAATTCCGCAGATGTAGTAATTGATCCAAGAGCCGTATGAGCCCAGACGTGTCAGCTTGCGGTAGTTGTGCGGCGCCTTTTGAAACGCTGCGTCTAGACGGGCTTTGTCCTGATCGAGCAGTGGGGCAAGCCTGCTGAGCTGGGTCACCGTCCCCGCCAGCGGCGGCCGCGCCGACGTCAGCAGGTCGGCGAGGGACGCGGTTCCTTTGCTGAGGGCATCGATCGCGTTGCCGATCGGATCGCGGTCCTGCGCGAGGCCGGTAACCAGATGTTCGAAGCGGTCGATGGCGCCGGAGAACTCCTTGCCGTCATCGCCGAGGGTGCCGACCACCTTGTTGAGGCTGTCGATCATCTGCTCGACCAGTTGATTGTTGTTCGCCAACGCGCTCGAAAACGACGCTGTGTGAGAAGCAAGTGAGTCCATCGTGGAGCCCTGGCCCTCGAAGATTTGTATGAGGGATGCGGTCAGCGCGTTCACATCCTGCGGATTGAGGCCCTGAATGACGGGTTTGAGCCCGCCAAGCAACAGATCGAGGTCGAGTGCCCCCGCGGTTCGACTGATGGGAATCCGTGCGCCGGGAGACATGATCGTCGCCGATCCGGGCCCGTCGATTAATTCGAGGTAGCGGTCACCGACCAGATTGAGGTAGCGGACGGCGGCGCGTGATCCGCTGGTCAGCGTGACGCTGCGATCGGCGTCGAACGCCACGAGCACAGTCTCGTCGGGCTGGAGTGCGAGCTTTCGTACCGTTCCGACCCGGATACCGGCGGCCCGCACGGGATCGCCGACCTTTAGCCGCGACACGTCGTTGAACAACGCGGAGTAGCCGTCTGTCGCGCCAACTCGGATCTGCGCGAAAATCGCGAACAGCGCTGCAGTAAATAGCACCATCACGGCCGCAAACACTCCGAACTTCAGCGCAGTCGGCCCTGAACCGCTCATCCGGGCTGTCCGACCTGCGCGGTGTTACGTGGCGGACCGTCGATGGGTCCGTAGAGGAGCTGTTTGAGACCGTCAAAGTTGCCCATGTTCCCTGGGTTGCCGTAGCCCCCCGGATTGGTGCCGACATCAGCCACCACCAAAGGCGGATTGACGCCGAAGGGCACGAGGGGCAGACCAACACATTGCGGACCGCCGGTTGCTGCGACCTTGGGCAGGTTCGATGGATAGCGGTAGCGTTCCCGGCCCAACAGCAAGCCCGACGATGACACTGCAGATGCCTCGGGAAAGGGCGGCGTGATGACCATCTGAAATAAGCCCCCCAAACCGCAGGTGAATGCGGGATGGTACTGGTTGGTCAGATCGGTGGTCGGTACCAGCAGGTGCACAACTTGGCTGAGCGATTGGGCGTTGCCGCCGACGACGTCGTTGCCGGTGTCGGCAAGTCCGATGGCGCTGAGCAAGAGGAGGTCGAGTTGATGTTGCTGATCAATCAGCGTCTTACTGAGTTGGGTGGTGTTGTTTATGCCCGCCAGTAGGTCGGGAGCCGCGTCGGCGTAGGACCTGAGCACCGCGGGGGCCAGTGTGAGATCGCGCGTCAGGTTCGGCAGTCCCGGCTCGAGGTGGGCCAGCAGGTGGTCCAGGTCGGCGATCGTCTGACCGATCTGATGACCGCGCCCGGCCAGCGCTGTCGAGACAGCCTCCAGGGTGATGTTGAGTTTTCCGGGATCGATTTTGGATAGCAGTGAGGTCAGTTGCTCGAAGATTGTGTTGAACTCGACCGTGACGTGTTCGGCGTCGAGTACTTGGCCGGGTCGCAAGAAATCCGGCGACGCGACCGCGGGGGGCACGAATTCGACAGATTTCGCCCCGAATACCGTCGGCGACGAGATGTCGACGCGGCTGTTGCTTGGGATCTGGCGGAGCTGGCCGGGGTTGACGGCTAGGCGAATCGCGGCCCGACCGTCGGGAAGCGCTTCGATGGAATCGACTCGTCCGATAGCAACGCCGAGCAGTTTGACTTTGGCATCGACATTCATCACCAGGCCCGCGCGCGGTGAGAGCACGGTCAGCGGCACGGTGTCAGTGAAGCGTCCCTGGAACAGTCCGGTACAGACGACGACGATCGCGGCGAGCACCGCGACGGCGAGCAGACCTAGCAGCGGACGAGTCGCGGCGCCGGTAAGTCGACCGGTGGATGCTGGGCCTCGGCCGCCGGTGGCTGCGCTGGTCATGGCCGGCCGGCACTTTCCGGGGAGACGTCCTCTGGCCGGTCGGTGGGTGTGCCGCGCACGTCGACAGTGCCGCCGAGCGCCCGGAGGCAGAACCGCCACAACTCGTCGCGCACCTCGGGGGTGCGCTCAGCGGTGTACACGTAATGGTGGTACACCGACCGGATCAACTCGTTGAGGAACCACCCGCTCCAATCGGGATCAATCGGCGGCAGTAGGCCTGCGTCGATGGACGCCTTAATCTCGCCCCTGAGCAGCTCGACAAACGGAAGCTGTGCTGCGGCAAGCTCGTTAGGAAAAACGCGGTGCAACCGCCAATGGCTTGTGGTGATGAACGCTGCGGCGGCAACGTCTTGGCCTCCGCCGTCGAGGGTGTCGAATGTCGACGTGATGTAGAAATGCAGCCGGGCTAATGGATCTGGCAGGTCCCGGGCGGCGGCAGCCCATCTGGCGCACGACTCGGTGAGCAGGTCGCCAATCATCGCCAGCAGTAGTTCATCTTTGCTGGTGAAGTAGTTATAAAACGTCTGCAGAGCCACGCCGGCTTCTTTCGCTACCTCCTGAATCGTGAAGTCGCCGGCTTTTTGTGCTATCAGCCGTTTAGCAGCGTCGAGCATCATCCGCGCCTGCTGCACCGTTCGCAGGCGGGCACGTTCCACCGACGGCGAACGTGCCGCAACTCGCTCATCCCAGGTCACCGGATCGACATTAGCGCTGGTCATCGCGATACCTCGCGGCGAGCGCGACCATGATTTGGACCAAAGATGATTTGTCCGCCGTAGAGGCAGTGCTGCGCCCGGGTCGACAGCCCGTGCGCTGTGTAATCGGCAACTGCGCTCGCGTCGGGCACGAGGCCTGCGGCGGGGTTTGCGTCAACGGTGTTGTCCACTCTCACGACGTTGTCGCTGACCGCCACGGCATCACCTGCGTACATCTCCTGCTCCGGAGGGACTCTCAATGCCGACCTTCATTCGCTGCTAGCACTAGAACGTTATTCCAACAAAGGTTAGATCATAACTCTTTTTCGAGATGTAGATCACAAAAATTAGTCGGTTGTGGCCGAGCAGACGACGAGGAAGGGCACGCAGTAGTAGAGCCTGACTTGGCCCACCCCGATCACTTGGGTTTCCCGCGTTGATGGGCTAGCCGATGCTGACGAACTACGGCGTCCCCGTTGTCTCCGACGGCCAGCGACACGCTGGTCCGTTGGATGCACAGAAGACTCGATGGGCCGGAGCTGATCGTTGGTCGGATCAGGCGTCCCGGGTTCAGGTCTAGAAACGGGAACGGGCAGTCACATTGATTTCGCTGCGAGTCGTTCAATGCGTCGACGGCTCGCTGCAAACCCTCTAAGACAATGGGGTTCGGATTGCATCCGCCCAGTCGCGGCAGGACGCGGTTGGGTTGAGCGGCGTGGTCGATCAGCGACCGACGATGGCGTCGGCAAACACTCGAGGTGTTTCCATGGCGCCGAGGTGCCTAGCGTGTGCGATTTCGCGGACGGATGCCGCGGGGTAGTCGGATGCCAGGACATGCACGCCTACGACCACGACGCAGCCGGCCCCCACCGACGGCGTTCTAGATTCTTGACGACCCGGCGCGCCAGACATTCATTTAGCCCCCGCGCAGGCGTCGGCACCCCCGGGGATTGCAGCTTTGCCCCCTATCCCTGTTGTCCGACAACGGATTAAGCGAGCGTGATCGCCTCGAGCGGGTTGGAGCGCTCGAGCATGCCGAACGCCTCTTCACCGTCCCAGCGGTAGCGCACGCCGGCCTGCTGCAACGCGGGAAAGCTCGGCATCTCCTGCTTGAGCGCCTGCGACGAGAACATCTTGTCGTCGTGGTAGACGTCGTGGGTTGACAGGACCGTCTCGCCGTCGATATGCACTGTCCCGCTGGGTGTTTCCAAGGTCAGCCCGACATCTTCGCCGTTGGCCTTCAAATGGGTCAGCCACGGCGCCTCCACCACCCTGGCGGGAATCAAGCCGTCGCCATCGAAGATGTAGCCCTCGTTGAAGGTTGGCTCGCCGTCGGGCCGCGGCGGGTAGGCGATGTAGCCGAAGGCGCGCCCGCTGGGGAAAAGCGCCGACTGCCAGGCGTGGCCCCAGAACCCGGCCAGCTTGCGCACACCTTGTCGGCGAATGCGCAGACCGGTCCCGATGAAATCGTGTTCGTCGTCGCCGACCTTCACCGTTCCTACAGCGAGGAACAGTTGCTCGTAGCGCGCCCCGCCCATCAGGCTGCCCTCGATCGAGGTCTTCAACCGCTCCCCCGACTCCGCGGACAGCGTCCCCTGCACCCACGGCGGCACCGCCATCGTCGCCTCGACACCGAAGCTGACGTCGACCAGCGGGCCGTCCTTGTCGCCGGTGATCAGATCCTGCGACGAGGTCTGGACTGCCTTGCCCTCAAAGCTCATCGTCCAGGTGCGAAACGGCTCGATGCAGCGGAATCCCAGTCCGCCCGCGCCGAGCACGGTCGGTCGGCCGTCAGCCCCTTCGACCGGCCAGCTGGCGCCGTTGTCACGCAACCGGTAGACCCGCCCGTCCGGGAACGCGGCGTTCACTTGTACGTCGTGGGCATCCCAGTTCGCGGCGACGGCCTCAATTCCGATGCGCGGCAAGCCGACTGCGCCGCGGTCATCCACGACCCAGAAGCTCACCGAGTCCCGCATCTCCGGGTCGTCGGGGCGTCGGGCGAATACCTGCTCTCGCGACGGGTCGATGCCACCGGTCAAATCAACTGTCATGCAGGCTCCTCAAGACGTAGTCGGCGAACAGCGGCCGGACCTTGTCGAGATCGATGCCGAAGGCCGCCGGGTCGGCGTGACTACTGGGTTCACGCTCTGAAGCGGCCTCGGCCCACCACGTGCGCATGCGGGATTCGAATTCGTCACTGACCGGCTCGCCCATCCAGTCGTACAGCCCGCGAACCTTTACGATCGGATCGGCTTGGATGGCCCGAAAGTCGATGTCGTAGAACCGTTTGTCGGCTCCGCCGTCACGGAAACTCAAGGCCCGTTGCATGCCGAGCGACCAATGCTCGACGTTGAGCCGACCAAGGTAGATGCGGTCGAGGTGATCGGTGAAGCCGCCGACGATGTCGGCGTAGAGATCGGCCACCGAGAGAATGACATCGGTGGGGTCGCGGTGAGTCATCACGAATCGGGCGTCAGGAAAGACCTCGTTCAAGGCGTCGAGCCACAGCACGTGCGACGGTGACTTCAACCGCCAGGACCGCGCCGGCTCGCCCCAGCTCAGCAGCTTCATCACCCGCCGCTGGTAGGCGTAGGTCGACGTGAGATCGGCTTTGTTCACCAGCCATTCCGAGTACGACGGGATCTGCGCGAAGGCTTGGAAAATATGGGATTTGAAGTCCAGCGTCATCAGTTCCAGGCACTCCATCGGAGCGTGGGTGCCGGTCGGCACATGGGCCCGCGAGCCGACTTGGTTGTTCTCGTCGGCCGGGATCCGCGGGTCGGGACCGGTCACGGTCGACGGCGGCGGGCACGGGTGCGAGGATTCCCAGCGCCGCAAGTAGCGAACGGCCGGGTCCTGCGCCAGTAGCACCGACAACGCCGTCGACCCGGTGCGTGGCAGGCCCAGCCCGATCAGCGGCGCCGCGATCTCGACGTCGTCGATCTCCGGGTGGCGTCGATACCAGTCCTCGACCTGAAGGCGCTGCGACAGTGCGGTGACGATGCGGGCATAGATGTAGCCCTCGCCGGGGGCGTTGAGCCGGGCCTCGTCTCGCAGCGAAGCGACCAGTATTTCGAGGCCTTCGCGGAACGAGTCGTCGCCGAAATCGTCCAGGCCGGTCTGTGCGACGGCGGCCGCGATGACACCGTCGAAATCGGCCATCGTCAGCCCCTTCCGAGAATCGGTGTCAGTATACTGACGCGATTATGAGCGACTTGTCAACGCCTCGACGCAACTACTACAGCCCGGTGCGACAAAAGGCCACCGCCGCCACCCGCGAGCGCATCGTCGATGCCGGCACGCGCCTGGTCCGCGGATTCACCACCTGGGACTGGGACGAATTGACCTTTCGGGCCGTCGCCGAACGCGCCGAGGTCAGCGAACGCACGGTCTACCGGCACTTCCCGGCCGAACGGCACCTGCACGACGCGATCATGGCCCGCCTGGAGGACGACGCGGGCATCTCCTACGAAGACGTCAAACTGGACAACCTCGCCGACGTGACGGCCCGAGTCTTCACCTCGCTGAAACGGTTTGCCATCAAGGACACCATCGAGAAGCCGCACGGATCGGCGTTCATCAGCGCGGACGCCCGCCGACACGACGCGTTGGACCGCGCGGTCACCGCCCACGCACCGGAGCTCTTCGACACACAACGCCGGGCGTTCGCCGGCCTGCTCGACGTGCTGTGGAGCCCAACCACCTACGAACGCCTAGTCGGCGCGTGGAACGTCGACGACACCGAAGCCGTCGCCGCGGTCCAATGGCTGATCGCGAAACTCGTTGCTTCCATTGGTGATTACAAGACGTCGAGATGCACGGAAGATTGACAAGACACCTGCCTTCGAAATATCTCACCGGACCGCGGTGATCGTGGCACGTCGGTGTCCGCGCTTACTGTCCAGTAGATGCAGGATTAAGATTCCGTTGACCCAGGTGACGCTGCGCTGCAGGAATTGACAGCCAACGTTGCCGACTGCATCGGCGACCCCGTCAAGAAAGAGTTGCTTCTCGATTTCCTAACCACCATGCGGCCATGGCCGAATGGTCCGAGGGAGAATTTGAGGTGATCGCCCAAACATGCGCCTACGTCATAAGCGTGGCCCGAATGAGCCGCGACCTGGAGCAGCTCAACGCACACACTGCTCCCCGGGACTCCCCCGACCAACCCTCCGATCATTAGCAAGCGAGCGCCCCCTGGCCACTTGTTGGTGACAACCAGCGTCGATAATGTCCGCTTACGTCAACCGGCACAGGTGCAGCAGTTAGGCAGCGACCGCCCCCTGGCTAGGGGTACTGAGCCGATGAGCGCCGCCGATAATCGACGATTACGTTAACCAGCCTGGCGTTGATCTGGCGAGGGACCCGCGAGTTCCGGTGTCGGTTAGGCGCGGCGAGCAGGTCCACGAACGGAGCGGCGAAAGGCGTCGGCGGCGCCGCCAGAGCAGGTCGCTGAGCGGCTGCGCTTTGGGGGCCTGTGGGCGAAAGTCCTTGCAGCGTACCGATCCATTGGATTGCACTGGCTGAGTCGACCAATGACCGACTCGCAGCCGTACGACTGGCCACGCCCGACCCCGGCGACTTACCTCAAGGACGACGCAGCGCTGGCCGGACGGCGAAGGCCTCCTCATGAGCAACTGCCTCATTGCAAACGCCCGGCGTTCAACAGCCGGCGGCTTCTAGATCATCTAGGTGGCTGCCGATTCTCGCGGTGACACACTCGACTGCCTGTAACAACCCGGCCGGACCTTCGACGCCCGGTATCTCGATGGTCTCGCCGTAGACGACGGTCGACGGAAGCTGCATCAGCCAGCCGCCCCGGACCGGGCGCACGAGCCTCAGGTGCACCCGTGCCACGAGGGCGCCGACGACCATGGGCACCTTGTAGACCTTTGGCGGCGAGACAAGCTCATATAGATCACTCGGCTCGACCTCGAAATCGCCAATCGAGTAGTAGTTGGCCACCACGAGTCGGCGGTGCTTGTCGATGTTGACCAGCTCTCGCAATATCCGCAGCGGATGCTGACCGGGATCGTCGTAGTTGTAAGGCTGCGAACTCTCTACGACTGCGCGCACTTCCGGGGTGAACCATCCCGGAGTCTTTGGCGCGAGGTCCCCCGCAGTATCGACAATCGGGTACTGAATGCGCCACGGGGGGACGTGAGGAGCGATCTCGCGCACATGCG
>CBAAAS010000024.1:10850-12979 GCA_964658855.1 uncultured Mycobacterium sp. | reverse complement strand
GGTGACCCGGTTGCCGGACTGACCTGGTTGCCGTTCATGAACGAGCGCTACGCCGCAGTGGTCGGCGGTCCGGTACTGAAAAACGGCGTGCCGCAACCGCCGCTGACGCACAGCGATCTCACTGCATCGATCATCGGCGTCGGAACATTCAACTCCGACTCGCGCGGCCGATTTCCGGGACGGTACCGGGTGGCGGTGCTCGAAGAGCTCAGCCGGGTGTCATCGCGGATGCGGATGCACGGCGCCACCGGCATCGATCTGGCTTATGTCGCCGACGGAGTCCTCGGCGGCTCGATCAGTTTCGGCGACCACGTGTGGGATCACGCGGCCGGAGTGGCTCTGGTGCGAGCCGCGGGCGGTGTCGTCACCAGTCTCACCGGCGAACAATGGACACCGGATTCGCGTTCCGCGCTGGCCGCGGCCCCCGGAGTGCACGGCCAGCTGCTCGACATGCTGGATGGCGTAGGACGGCCCGATGACTACTGAATCTCGTTCCGACACCGGTCTTGCGGTACGCGTCATTCCCTGCCTGGACGTCGACGGTGGCCGGGTAGTCAAGGGCGTCAACTTCGAAAACCTCCGGGATGCGGGCGATCCCGTGGAATTGGCCGCCGCGTATGACGCCGAGGGGGCCGACGAGCTGACCTTTCTCGACGTGACCGCATCGTCGTCGGGTCGCACCACCATGCTCGAGGTGGTCCGTCGCACGGCCGAGCAGGTGTTCATCCCACTCACCGTCGGCGGTGGCGTGCGGACAGTCGCCGACGTCGACGTGTTGTTGCGCGCGGGCGCCGACAAGGTGTCAATCAACACCGCCGCGATCGCGCGCCCGGACCTGCTGGCCGAGATGGCGGCGCAGTTCGGTTCACAATGCATCGTCCTGTCGGTCGACGCCCGCACGGTGCCGGCCGGCTCGGACCCGACACCATCGGGATGGGAAGTCACAACCCACGGCGGGCGCCGCGGCACCGGCGTCGACGCCGTCGAATGGGCCGCCCGCGGCGCCGAGTTGGGGGTCGGAGAGATCCTGCTCAACTCGATGGATGCCGACGGCACCCGAGCGGGGTTCGACCTGGCGATGTTGCGCGCGGTGCGAGCCGCGGTGACGGTGCCGGTGATTGCCAGCGGTGGCGCCGGGTCGGTCGACCATTTCGCGCCGGCCGTTGCGGCCGGTGCCGATGCGGTATTGGCCGCCAGCGTGTTCCACTTCCGGCAGTTGACCATCGGGCAGGTCAAGGAAGCCATGGCAGCAGAAGGGATTACGGTGCGATGACCCTCGATCCTGATATCGCCGCACGCCTCAAACGCAACGCCGACGGGCTATTCACCGCCATCGTGCAGGAACGCGGTAGCGGTGACGTGCTGATGGTGGCCTGGATGGACGACGACGCGCTGGCCCGCACCCTGGAAACCCGCGAGGGCACTTACTTCTCCCGATCCCGTGGCGAGCAGTGGGTCAAGGGCGCTACGTCCGGCCATACCCAGCGGGTTCATTCGGTACGGCTGGACTGCGACGGCGATGCCGTGCTGCTGGTGGTCGATCAGGTCGGCGCCGCCTGCCACACCGGGGACCACAGCTGCTTCGACGCCGACGTTCTTCTCGAATCTGACGGCTGATCAGCGAGCCGGTGAGCTTGAAACTGCTCAGCCGAAACTGAAAAATTATTAGCGGCCACTTAGGCCCAACTTATTAAGCATCTGCTCCGAATCTCAGGTATCCGCGACCGCCCGGGGCGCGGGGCCGAGTAGGGGAAGAACAGATGGAACGCACGAAATTTCTTGGTCGCGTTGGGGGAATCGCAGTAGGGCTGGGTATTGGATCGACGCTGGCCGCCATGCCATGGGTGGCGTCCGCTGACGTGATCGGCCAGGTCACGCCCGACATCGGGTCGGCGATTGATGTGCTGCCGTTCGCGAGCGCTGCCGCTGGGTCGACGCCTGACTTCGCGATCTCCTACGACGGGATGTCGCTGCTGCAAGAAGGCACCGCGTCGGCCACCACGGTGACTGGCAACTTCGGCTTGGCCATCGCCTACGGCGACGGCAGCAGGGCGTTCGACAATGGCCTGTACGGCGAGTCCTATGCCAACGGCACCGACAGCACGTCATACATCGGTGGCGGCACGAAC
>CBAAAS010000024.1:0-10840 GCA_964658855.1 uncultured Mycobacterium sp. | reverse complement strand
ATCAGCATCGCCAACGGTGCTGACAGCATCACCAACGTCAACGGCGACAACAATTTCGTCGACGCGACCGGCTACATGAGCAACGCAAGCGCCGTGTTCGGCAACTCCAATAGCGTCATCGCCGACGGGGCTGGCAGCCAGGCGCAGGTTTTGGGCCTCGGCGGTCTCGGTGACAACAATCTCGTGAGCGTTTTCGGTGCGAACAGCCTCGCCGACACCAGCGGCAGCAACAGCATCCTGGACGTGGTCGGCAACAACGATATTCAGGCTTCCACGGACGGCATGAACAACATCGCCGCCATCTTCGGCGACGGCAGTATGGCCCAAGCCGCTGGCGGCGACGGCAACATCGCCGCAGTATTCGGTGACGGCAGCACTGCGTTTGCCGGGCTAGGCAACAATGGCCTTGCCGCGGTGTTTGGCGACCTGCTCAGCGCCTACGCGCCCGCGGGAACAACCGACATCGAGCCGGCGGCCGCCGCCGCCACCGCTATGGCCGATCTGTTCGGCGGCTCGGCCCCGGACGCCTCGTTCCTCACCGACTTCCTCGACGGATCCTGGCTGACCAGCTTGTTCTGACCGATAAGAGAGTGCTTCAACCAGCGCTGACTGTGTCCCACGCCGAGGGACACAGTCAGCGCTGTTTTTGTCGCAGTGGCCGCACCTGTCACAAACTTAAATATGTTTGCTGGAAACACCGGGAGCTGTTCTTTATACGCCTGTTAAGTTATCGCCGGCAATTTCGATGGCACGCTCGGCGCTCGGGTTCCCGCCGCACGCGGGCTGCTGTACTGCTCGCCGCACCAGCGCATCCGAGAAATCGCCCGGCATGTCCGACATCTCGGCTGCTGGGCGGCGAAGTACTGGCAAACACACGCCTACCTGCGTAGATGTCGCGGCGAAGCTGGATTGGGTTTGCTAAGGTGCGCACACGGCATCGGCTGCCGCAGAATCACACAACAATCCAGCAGCGCACTTGAGACCACCAGGTGAGCGGCGATAGGCCATGGGTGCAGTGGAACTATCACCGACGGCGCGCTCGCGCCTGCTTCGTATCGCGGCGGTCCCGACCTTCGCGTTCTTACTTTTTGCCGCCTGGATGCTGACGGGCTGGGGCGGCGCGCCAGCACTCAGATGGCTACACGTCGCTGGCGCGCTGGGATTCCCGTCCTTCGCGGCGATGAGTACGGCAGTCGCCGCGCGACGAGGTTATGGCCGGCAGCGGCTCACGTGGACGGTGCTGACCGTCGGTCTGGTCGGCTTGGAACTCAGCGCGATAGCGGTGGTTTACCACCGATTCGTGCGCGGCAATGTGCACAGCTTGTACCCGATGTCGGGGATGGTCGGCTTCCTCGTATTTCCACTGGTGGCCTGCGTCGCGTTCGCGGTGTTCCCGGCCGGTTATCCGGGTCTCGCCCGTTTGCGCATGGTGCTGGACGCCGCAATCATCGCCGGTGCACTGTTTGTCGTGGCCTGGGTGATGCTGCTCCGCGATGTGTATTCCTCGACAGAAGTGAGTGGTGTCGACCAGTTCATAGCAATCGCCTGTCCAGTATCGGGAGTCGTGACCGTCACACTGACGCTCTTAGGGCTCGTCCGCGCACCCACCGGTTGGCGCCCGTCGATGAGTCTGATGGCGATGGGCCTGACCTTGATGGCTGCCTCCGGCAGCGCCTACGTGTACCTGTTTGCCCGGCACATATTCCTCTGGGACAGCCCGCTGGGTTTGGGCTGGCCGGCAGGGCTGGTGCTGGTGGGTCTGGCTGCACTCACATCTCCGCCCGATCCGCCCGAGAGGTCGCCCGCGCGATCGGCGTTGCTGTCCGTCCCGGCCCCGATGTGGCTGCCTTACATTCCGCTGGCCATCGCCGCTGGCCTCGAATTCGCCAATTTCCGTAGCGCCCTCCATACCGACCCCGCCTTCGTCGTGGTGCCATGGCTGGTTATCGCGGTGCTGGCCCGCCAATTCATGGTGATCACGGAGAACCGGCGGCTGCTACACAGCGCGTCCGATCGGGCATTGCGCGACCCGTTGACGAATCTCGCCAACCGCGTTCTGTTCCACGACCGTCTTGATCATGTGATGCAGCTTTATCATCGCGATCAGCGTTCGGTCGCCGTTCTGTCGATGGACCTCGACGACTTCAAGCTCATCAACGACAACTTGGGCCATCCAGCCGGCGACGCCCTGCTTGTGCAGGCCGCCCAACGGTTGACGAGTTGCGTGCGAGGCGGCGATACTGTCGCCCGGATCGGCGGTGACGAATTCGCCGTGCTGATCGAAAATGCCGGGGAGAACGCCCATTTGATCGTCTACCAGATCATGGAGGCGTTCGAGCGACCGTTCAGCGCGGACGGTGAGGTGATCTTCATGCGGCCCAGCGCCGGCCTGGCGGTCGCTGCTCTCGAGGACGCTGACCTGACCGCTTCGGCGTTGCTCAAACAGGCTGATACAGCGATGTACTCGGCAAAACGGCTCGGTGGTGGCATGCAGACGTTCAGCCCCGACATGCACATGTCCGACTCCAGCTCCACGTCATTTCCCACCTCCGATACGCAGCCGTCGCGCGGTGGATTGGGCGAGGTGCGATTGCTCAGCGATCTGCGCCAAGCGATCACCCATCGCGCCCTGACCGTGCTATATCAGCCGAAGGTCGACCTGCAGACCGCCCGAGTCGTGGGCGCCGAGGCGTTGGTTCGCTGGCCGCACCCGGTCTTCGGCATGGTTCAGCCGCATCAGTTCCTGCCATTGGTGCGCCAGCACGGCCTGATGCGCACGTTTACCGACTTGATCCTCGACCAAGCGCTCGGTGCCGTCGCGCAGTGGCGTCGCCAGGGGATGAATGTGCCGGTCGCGGTGAACCTTTTTCCGCCACTTGTCGGTGACGTCAACTTGCCCGGCCGCATCTTCGAAGCCTTGCAGCGGCACGAATTGCCTGGCGATTCGTTGATCATCGAGATCACCGAAGACATGCTGCTGGATAACATCGACCGGACTCGACAAGTGCTGGAAGCATTGCGGGAGAAGAACGTTAACGTCGCACTCGACGACTTCGGCAGCGGCTATTCGGCGCTGACTTATCTGCACAAGCTTCCCATCGACGAAGTCAAAGTCGACTACGACTTGATCAGCAACGTGTTGACGGACCCGCGCGCCGAAGCGATCGTTCGTTCGGTGATCGATCTCGCGCACGCGCTCGGCGTGACCACCGTCGCCGAGGGAGTGGAGAACCCTGAAACGGCGGCATGGCTGCGTGAGCGGGGATGCGAAGTGGCCCAAGGCATGCTCTACAGCCCGCCGATCACGGCACCCGCGATGATGGATCTGCTGGTGTCCGCGGCCTCGCCGATCGTCTAGCCAGCAGCTTCCAATCCGTTGGCCGCCGCGACGGCTGCCCGGGCCCATTCGTCACGATGCACCGCGGGGGCAATTCGCTCCTTGCGGATCAATTCGGTATTGAGCTTCATGACCTTCGGTGCCCGAAACGCATAGGTGCGGTTGGTGGTGTCGATCGCCAACAGGCCGTCGGTATCGGTCAATCCGTTGGTGCGCATGGCGTTCTCAGCCCACCTGAGCGGCGTGAGTCCGGAGAAGTCGTCGACGTATGCGACCCAGAGATGAACGTTGTGTCGGGTGGACAACTTCGACAAGGCGCCTTCCACCGCGGTATGACCAGCAGCAGTCAGCTTTCCCGACGGATCGGTGATGTAGCGGGTCAATTGGACGGACGGCGCCGCGCTCGGCTCGTTGGTGTGCACTCCTGCGCCGTCGGCGGCCTCGGCGGCCCGGTGGCGCAGAAGGGTTGCGCCGACAATGCCCGCCAGCACCACCAGCGCGACGGTCGCAGCGGCAGCGAACAGCACAGCGCGACGACGCCCGCGTCGTGCCGGATCGATCTGCACCGGCGCGGAGATCTGTCTGGTGGGGCCGTCCGCCTGGCGACTCGCCACGGTCTCGTCCGCCCCGACGCTGGGTTGACCCGTCAGTGCCGCCGCGAACTCCGAACAGCTCGAAAAGCGGCTGGCGGGGTCCTTCGCCAACACTCTGGTGATGACGTCGTCGAGATCGGCGAGGTCGGGCCGTCGCGCACTGAGCTGTGGTGGTGGCGCGGAAAGATGTTGGGAGATCACCACTGCCGCATTGGAGTTGTCGTAGGGTGCCGCGCCGGTCAGCAGGTGAAACGCGGTGCAGCCCAGCGCGTACTGGTCGGCGCGCCCGTCGATGTTGTGGCCCAGGAGTTGTTCGGGTGCGGCGTAAGCCGTCGTCCCCATCACCATATTGGTGGCGGTCAATCCGCTGATTTCGCCGACTTGTCGGGCAATACCGAAGTCGGCCAGCAGGATCCGTCGTCCGCGCGGGTCGGTGTCACTGAGCAGAATGTTGGCGGGCTTGATGTCGCGGTGCAGCAGTCCGCGCTGATGCGCATAGTCCAACGCGTCGGCAATGGCACTGATGATCGTGAAAGCCTCGGCCCTCGGCATTCCGGTCGGGTGGCGGCTGCGCAGCAGTTCCGCCGCATCGGTGCCCTCGACGTAATCCATCGACAGCCACAGCTGACCTTCGTACTCGCCGCGGTCGTGGATGCCGACGATGTGCGGATGCCACAACTCGGAGGCGAGGTCCGCTTCCCGGCTGAAGCGCTGCCGGAACTCGAGGTCCGCGGTCAGCGCGGCCGGTAAGACCTTCAGGGCGTCCCGGCGGGGGAGTCGCGGGTGCTGTGCCAGATAGACCTCACCCATGCCACCTGACCCCAGCCGCTTGACGACGGCGTAGCCGGCGAACAGATCGCCGTTGTTCAGCGACATAGCCGACTAGCTACGGGCACGCAGCGTCTGCAACGCCTTGTCCGCATGGGAGTCCATGCTTAACTCGCTGGAGATCACTTCGAGCACCTTGCGGTCGGTGCCGATGACGAAGGTCGTGCGTTTGACTGGCACCAGCTTGCCCAAAAGGCCGCGCTTGACGCCGAATTGGCTGGCGATCGCGCCGTCGGTGTCGGACAGCAACGGGTAATCGAAGCGCTGCGCTTCGGCGAACTTGGCCTGCTTCGCGACCGGGTCGACGCTGATCCCGACCCGATTTGCGCCGACGGCAGTGAACTCCTGGCCCAGGTCGCGGAAATGACACGCTTCCTTCGTGCACCCGGGGGTCATCGCCGCGGGGTAGAAGAACAGCACAACTGGCCCGTCGGAGAGCAGAGCGCTGAGCTTGCGCGGGGTGCCCGTCTGGTCGGGAAGTTCGAAGTCAGCCACGGTGTCACCGGTTTTCATGGCCGCCACGCTACGCCAGTGCCGAGCGGCGCCGATCTGCCCATCTGGGAAGATGACCCCGTGCACGCCAACCTTGCCGCCGCCACCACATCGCGGGAACATTTCCGCCTACTGGCTGCCGAGCATCGGGTGGTGCCGGTGACCCGAAAGGTGCTGGCCGACGCCGAGACGCCGCTGTCCGCCTACCGCAAACTGGCCGACAACCGGCCCGGGACGTTCCTGCTGGAATCGGCGGAGAACGGACGGTCGTGGTCGCGATGGTCGTTCATCGGGGCCGGTGCGCCGTCCGCGCTGACCGTGCGCGATGGGCAGGCGGTGTGGCTCGGCACGGTGCCGCACGACGCGCCCACCGGTGGCGATCCGCTGCAGGCGCTGCGCGAGACATTGGAGCTGCTGGCCACCGCGGCGCTGCCGGGGCTACCGCCGTTGTCCGGCGGCATGGTGGGCTTTTTCGCCTACGACCTGGTGCGGCGCCTTGAGCGGCTGCCCGAGCTCGCGGTCGATGACCTGAACCTTCCGGACATGCTGCTGCTGCTGGCGACTGACCTGGCCGCCGTCGACCACCACGAGGGCACCATCACGCTGATCGCCAACGCGGTGAACTGGAACGGCACCGACGAGCGCGTCGACGAGGCCTACGACGACGCGCTCGCACGGCTGGACGTGATGACCGCCGCGCTGGAGCAGCCGCTGCCGTCGACCGTCGCGACGTTCACCAGGCCCGAGCCGCAGCACCGCTCGCAACGCACGGTGGAGGAATACGGCGCGATCGTCGAGCGCCTGGTCGGTGAGATCGAGCGGGGTGAGGCATTCCAGGTGGTGCCGTCGCAGCGTTTCGAGATGGACACCGACGTCGAGGCGATCGACGTCTATCGGATGCTTCGGGTGTCCAACCCCAGCCCGTACATGTACCTGCTTCACGTGCCCAATGACGAAGGCGGAACGGCATTTTCGATTGCCGGCTCCAGCCCTGAGGCGTTGGTGACAGTGCAGGACCGACTGGCGACGACGCACCCGATCGCCGGGACCAGATGGCGCGGGGAGACCGAGGACGAAGATCAGTTGCTGGCGAAGGAGTTGCTGGCCGACGAGAAGGAACGCGCCGAGCACCTGATGCTGGTCGACCTGGGTCGCAACGACTTGGGCCGGGTCTGTGTACCCGGCAGCGTCCGTGTCGAGGACTACAGCCACATCGAGCGCTACAGCCACGTCATGCATCTGGTGTCGACGGTGACCGGAGTGCTCGCCGACGGCCGCACCGCACTGGATGCGGTGACTGCATGTTTTCCGGCGGGCACGCTGTCCGGTGCGCCGAAGGTGCGCGCGATGGAACTGATCGAGGAAGTCGAGAAGACCCGGCGCGGGCTGTACGGCGGCGTACTCGGCTACCTGGACTTCGCCGGAAACGCCGACTTCGCCATCGCCATCCGGACCGCTTTGATGCGTGACGGCACCGCCTACGTGCAGGCGGGTGGCGGGGTGGTGGCTGACTCCAATGGGCCCTACGAGTACACCGAGGCGACAAATAAGGCGCGCGCGGTGCTTAGCGCGATCGCCGCCGCCGAGACTCTGCGTAGCCCGGACACGCCTGTCGATGACTGATGCCCAGGCTGCCACCGGAGGCCGGCTGACCATCCGGGCGGCGCAGGTTCTGCTTGTCTTCTCGGCCGCAGGACTCTGGGCGGCATCGCGGCTGAATTGGGTCGAGCTGCAAACATTTGACGGTTTGGGCCCGCCGAAGGTCGTCACGTTGTCCGGCGCGGGATGGTCCTCGGCTCTGCTCCCGCTGGCGCTGCTGCTGCTGGCGACGGCGCTGGCAACGCTGGCGGTGCGGAGATGGGCGTTGCGGTTGGTGGCCGTGCTGCTGGCTCTCGCCAGTCTGGCGACCGGTTATCTGGCGATCAGCACGCTGGAGATGCGCGACCTCGCCGCCCGGGGTGCCGAGCTCGCGCACGTGCCGCTGCAGGAGTTGGTGGGCAGCAAGCGGCACTACCCGGGCCCGGTGATCACGCTGGTGGCTGCGGTCGCCACGCTGATAGCGGCGGTGTTGTTGATGCGCGCGGCGGCCTCAGCCGGTCGGACGGCGACGAAATATCTGGCGCCCGCCGCCCGCCGGTCTGCGGCGCGGCGCGACCAGGAGACCCCATCGGAGCGCACGATGTGGGATGAGCTCGATGAGGGCCGCGATCCAACCGACCCACCGCACGATCAGCTGGACGATCAAGACACCTAGGGTCGGTGACGAACGCCACCTCGGCGCTCGCTACCCTTCGATGGACGCCGTCAATACTTTGGTGACGGCCGGGGAGAGGAACCGACAGCATGAGTTCGGCAAGCGTGCTTGACTCCATTATTCAGGGAGTTCGCGCCGACGTTGCCGCTCGTGAAGCGGCTGTGAGCATGCCGGAGATCAAGGCCGCAGCCGAAGCTGCCCCGCCACCACTTGACGTGCTGGCAGCGTTGCGCGAGGCCGGTATCGGGGTCATCGCCGAGGTCAAGCGAGCCAGCCCGTCGGCGGGGGAACTCGCGTCGATCGCCGACCCTGCCGCGCTGGCGCGCTCCTACGAAGAGGGCGGCGCGCGGATCATCAGCGTGCTGACCGAAGAGCGACGCTTCCACGGCAGCCTGGCCGATCTCGACTCAGTGCGCGCTGCGGTGTCAATTCCGGTGCTGCGCAAAGACTTTGTGGTCGGGCCCTACCAGATACATGAGGCCCGCGCGCACGGCGCCGACATGCTGCTGCTGATCGTCGCCGCGCTGGACCAGCCGGCGTTGGAGTCGATGCTGGAGCGCACCGAGTCACTGGGCATGACGGCACTCGTCGAGGTGCACACCGAAGAGGAAGCCGACCGCGCCCTGACCGCCGGTGCACGGGTGATCGGCGTGAATGCTCGCGATCTGCGCACACTTCGAGTCGATCGGGACTGCTTCGCGCGCATCGCGCCGGGGTTGCCGTCGAACATCATCCGGATCGCCGAATCCGGCGTGCGGGGCAGGGCTGACCTGCTGGCGTACGCCGGCGCCGGTGCTGACGCGGTGCTTGTCGGCGAAGGCCTGGTCACCAGCGGGGATCCCCGCGCGGCCGTCGCCGATCTCGTCACCGCCGGCAAGCATCCGTCTTGCCCCAAGCCGGCCCGCTAGCCCGGCGCGGTGGTTGAATTCGATGCGCCGCTTACTTGTTGAGCTTCTGTAATGGCAGACACCCCGCGCCCGGAACTTCCGCGTTCCAGCGCCGCACTCGCTGAACCCACCCACCACGATCCCGACACTCGTGGTCATTTCGGTGTCTATGGCGGCCGATTCGTCGCCGAGGCCCTGATGGCCGTCATCGAGGAAGTCACAACGGCCTACGAGAAGGTACGCACCGACCAGGCCTATCTCGACGAGCTCGACCGGTTGCAGACGCACTACACCGGTCGGCCGTCACCGCTGTACGAGGCCACCCGGCTCAGTGAGCACGCCGGCGGTGCGCGCATCTTCCTCAAACGAGAAGACCTGAACCACACCGGTTCTCATAAAATCAACAACGTGCTCGGTCAGGCCTTGCTGGCACGTCAAATGGGCAAGACCCGGGTGATCGCCGAAACCGGTGCCGGCCAGCACGGCGTGGCCACCGCGACCGCGTGTGCCCTGCTCGGGCTGGATTGCGTGATCTACATGGGCGCCGTCGACACCGCGCGCCAGGCACTCAACGTCGCGCGGATGCGACTGCTGGGCGCCGAGGTGGTTTCCGTCGAGTCTGGCTCGAAAACCCTCAAGGACGCCATCAATGACGCGTTTCGCGACTGGGTAACCAACGCCGATGACACCTACTACTGCTTCGGCACGGCCGCCGGGCCCCACCCGTTCCCGACGATGGTCCGCGACTTCCAGCGGGTGATCGGTCTCGAGACACGGGTGCAGATCCAGGATCAGGCCGGCCGGCTGCCCGACGCCGTCACCGCCTGCGTGGGCGGCGGATCCAACGCGATCGGCATCTTCCACCCCTTCCTCGACGACCCGGGTGTCCGACTGGTCGGTTACGAGGCAGCCGGCGACGGTGTCGAAACCGGCCGCCATGCCGCCACGTTCACCGGCGGAACGCCCGGCGCGTTCCAGGGCTCGTATTCGTTTCTGCTGCAGGACGAAGACGGGCAGACGATCGAATCGCATTCCATCTCGGCCGGCCTGGACTATCCGGGCGTAGGTCCTGAGCACGCCTGGCTCAAAGACACCGGGCGAGCGGAATATCTCCCGATCACCGATACCGAAGCGATGGACGCATTCCGGCTGTTGTGCCGGACCGAAGGCATCATCCCGGCGATCGAGTCGGCACACGCGGTCGCCGGCGCCATCAAACTGGGCCGCGAGATGGGCTCCGGCGCAATCATCGTGGTGAACCTGTCCGGTCGCGGAGACAAAGACGTCGAGACCGCTGCGAAGTGGTTCAACCTGCTAGACGACGGCGACGATGCGGGCAGCACAGCTGCCCAAGGAGGAGTCGGAGAATCTAGTCACGACGTTGACGATTCGGGCCAGGACAAGGGATGACCGTCGACCAGAGCGAAAAGAGCCGTCTGCAAGCGCTTTTCAGCGTGTGCCGCGGCGAGCAGCGTGCGGCGCTGATCGGGTATCTGCCAACCGGATATCCCGATGTCCCGACGTCGATCGACGCCATGAAGGCGCTGACCGAATCCGGGTGCGACCTCATCGAAGTCGGTATCCCGTATTCCGATCCCGGGATGGACGGACCGGTGATCGCCGAGGCCGCCGAGGTCGCGTTGCGCGGGGGAGTGCGGGTGCGCGACACGTTGGCGGCTGTCGAGGCGATCAGCGCAGCAGGTGGTCGTGCCGTCGTCATGACGTACTGGAATCCGGTGCTGCGCTACGGAGTTGATGCGTTCGCGCGCGACCTGGCCGCAGCGGGTGGATACGGGCTGATCACTCCGGACCTCATTCCCGACGAGGCTGACGAATGGCTGGCGGCATCCGAGCAGCACCAGCTCGATCGCATCTTCCTGGTCGCGCCGTCATCGACCCACCAGCGCCTGGCAGACACAGTCGCGGCGTCACGCGGGTTTGTCTATGCGGCATCGACGATGGGTGTTACCGGTGCCCGCGATGTGGTGTCCAACGCCGCGCCGGAATTGGTCAGCCGGGTCAAAGAGGTATCCGACATCGCCGTCGGGGTGGGATTGGGCGTCCGATCGCGCGAACAGGCCGCCGAGATCGCCGGCTACGCCGACGGTGTCATCGTGGGTTCGGCGCTGGTCTCCGCGCTCGCCGATGGTTTGTCTACGATGCGTGTTTTGAGTGAAGAACTCGCCGCCGGTGTCCGCCAAGGGATTTCGACATCATGACGACGACTGTGCTCGCCTATATCCCGAGCCCGCCTCAAGGGGTGTGGCATCTGGGCCCCATCCCGCTGCGGGCCTACGCGTTGTTCATCATCATCGGGATCATCGCTGCCCTGCTGATTGGCGATCGGCGCTGGGAAGCGCGCGGCGGCGAGCGTGGCGTGATCTACGACATCGCATTGTGGGCAGTGCCGTTTGGGCTGATCGGTGGCCGGCTGTACCACCTGGCCACC
>CBAAAS010000023.1:0-13006 GCA_964658855.1 uncultured Mycobacterium sp. | reverse complement strand
ATTGGGCCAGCAACATGCGCCGGATGGTGCGATTCTCCGCGGCCGTCCGGGCCGCACTGGAGGACGGTTACCGGGTGTTCGGAGAACTGTCGCCCCACCCCTTACTCGTGCACGCCGTCGAGCAGACCGGCCGCAGTCTCGACACGCCGCTCACCACGCTGGCGGGAATGCGCCGTGAGCAAGAACTACCGCACGGGCTGAGAGACTTCGTGGCCGATCTGCACAGCGCGGGCGCGGCCGTCGACTTTTCGCTGCTCTATCCGGACGGGCGCCTGGTCGATGCGCCGCTGCCGACGTGGACTCACCTCCGGCCTTGGCTCGACCACAACAACCAACAAGCCTCGGCCGGTGGAGGTTTCACCGTCTCGGCGCATCCACTGCTAGGGCCGCCGGTGCGCCTGCAGGAAGAACCGGAGCGCCACGTCTGGCAGGGCCAGGTCGGTACGGACGCTCACCCCTGGCTGGCGGATCATCAGGTCCACAAGGTTGCTGTGCTGCCGGCGGCCGGCTACTGCGAGATGGCGCTGGCAGCCGCGCGCACCGTCGTCGGCGAGGAATCCGAAGCAAGTGACATCCGGTTCGAGGCGGCTCTCCTGCTCGATGCGGAGACCACTGTCGGCGCGGTCGCATCTGTCGAGACGCCGGGAGTCTTCGCGTTCTCCGTCGACACCAGCCGGCAGGGCGAGCAAACGCGCCACGTCAACGCGCATTTGCATGCGGTCGAGGAAGCTCAGCCACCAGCGCGTGACACCGCAGCTCTGCTCGCCGCGCACCCGCGCCGCGAAGATGGTGCCGACTTGCGAAATCGGCTTGCCGAGAACGGTATTGACTACGGCCCGGCTTTCAGCGCCTTGGTTGCCGTGCACATCGGCGAGCAGTCATCTGACACGGTGCTGGGCGAGGTCGCGCTCAGTGGCCCGGTGCGTGCCGGCCAAGGTGCCTACAGCGTGCACCCGGCGCTCTTGGATGCGTGCTTCCAATCCGTCGCAGCCCACCCGGATGTCAAAGCCGTCAGCGCGGGCGTGCTGGCGTTGCCCGTCGGTATTGCGCGCCTTCGCGTCTACGGTTCCGCGCGCAACGCCCGCTACTGCCATGCGCGGATCACCAGTTTCGATGCCACCGGCGTCGAGACCGACATCGAAGTACTCGACCAACATGGAGCTGTTCTGGTCGTGGTGCAGGGTCTGCGACTGGCCACGGGGACGTCAGAGAGCGGCCACAAAGACCGGGTGCTTGCCGAGCGACTGCTGAGTGTTCAGTGGCGCCCGCAGCAATTGCCTGAACTCCCCCGGATCGACGCCGGCTCCTGGCTGCTCGTCAGCTGCGGCGATTCAGACGCGGTTACCACCAGGTTGAGCGAGGCCTTCGGCAGTCTGGGCGCGCACTGCACCACCATGCACTGGCCCGCCGGAGCCGACAACTCCTCTGGCGCTGAAGAATTCACCAAACGTCTGCGCGACGGCGATCTCGCGGCGGCGGTGATCGTGACCGAGCCGGTCAGCGACGCCGCGGGTGAGCACAGTGCTGCCCGGGGCCGTGAGCAGGTGGCTCATCTGGTGCGAATCGCCCGCGATCTGTCCGAGATCTCCGGCGACCCGCCCCGGTTGTATGTCGTGACGCGCGGCGCTCAGGCCGTCCTCGCCGGCGAGCTGCCCAACCTCGAGCAAGCCGGACTGCGGGGCCTGATCCGGGTGATCGGCAACGAGCAACCACATCTGGGTGCTACCCACATCGATATCGACGCCTCCGATGAGGACGTGGTCGCCGGCCTGCTGGCGCGGCACCTCCTTGCCGGATCTGACGAGGACGAGACCGCGTGGCGCAAAGGACAGTGGTACACCGCACGGCTCAAGCCGGCGTCGCTGGGGCCCGAGGACCGACGGACCACGATCGCCAACCCCGAGCACGACGGAATGCGGGTTCAGGTCCGCAGGCCCGGCGACTTGAGTTCGCTGGAATTTGTTGCGTGCGAGCGCATTACACCGGGGCCGGGTGAAGTCGAAGTCGCGGTGACCGCGTCGAGCATCAACTTCGCCGACGTTCTGGTCGCGTTCGGCCGCTATCCCGCATTCGAGGGTCGCCTGCCGGAATTGGGCACTGACTTCGCGGGAGTGGTGACCGCGGTGGGTCCTGGCGTGACGGACCACCGGGTCGGCGATCGTGTCGGTGGCCTGTCCGCTGACGGGTGCTGGGGTACCTTCCTCACCTGCGACGCACGGCAGGCCGTCACGTTGCCGGCCGGACTTTCCGATCATCACGCGGCGGCGTTGACCACAGCACACGCCACCGCTTACTACGGCCTACACGACCTGGCACGTATCGCCGCCGGCGACAAAGTGCTGATCCACTCCGCGACCGGCGGAGTAGGACAGGCCGCGGTCGCGATCGCCCGCGCCGCGGGTGCCGAGGTCTTCGCCACCGCGGGAAGTGACCAACGTCGAGATCTGTTGCGCGACGAAGGGATCGACCACATATACGACTCGCGAAGCTTGGATTTCGCCGCCGAGATACGTCGCGATACCGACGGGTACGGGGTCGACATCGTGCTCAACTCGGTCACCGGCGCCGCACAGCGCGCGAGCCTCGAATTGCTTTCGTTCGGTGGACGATTCGTCGAGATCGGCAAACGCGACATCTACGGCGACACCCGGATGGGCCTTTTCCCGTTTCGGCGCAATCTCACGTTTCACGCTGTCGACCTCGGGCTGCTCGCATACAGCCATCCGGACCGGTTCCGGGATCTGCTGACCGAGGTGTACCGGCTCACTGCCGAACGCTCACTGCCACTGCCGCATTGCAGCCGATACCCACTCGCCGACGTCGCCGACGGCATCCGGATGATGAGCCGCGCGGAGCACACCGGCAAATTGGTGCTCGATGTCCCCCGCACCGGCGACCGCCGGATCATCGTGCCGCCGGCACAAGCCCAGGTATTCCGAAACGACGGCGCCTATATCGTCACCGGCGGACTGGGTGGCCTGGGCCTGTTCCTGGCGGAGAAGATGGCCGCGGCCGGTTGCGGACGTATCGTGCTGTCCTCGCGCTCGCAACCGACGGCGGAGGCGGCTGCGGCGATTGCCGGTATCCGGTCGGCCGGTGCCGATGTGGTGGTGGAATGCGGCGACATAGCCGAGCCGGACACCGCGCGGCGGCTGGTCGCGACGGCGACCGCAACCGGGCTCGACGTGCGTGGTGTGCTGCATGCGGCGGGCGTGATCGAAGATGCCACGCTGGCGAACATCACCGACGAAATCATCGAACGCGACTGGGCGCCAAAGGTATACGGCGCGTGGAACTTGCATCAAGCAGTACATGCACAGCCATTGGACTGGTTCTGCTCGTTCTCGTCGGCCGCCGCACTGGTGGGCTCGCCCGGACAAGGGGCTTACGCCGCGGCCAACAGCTGGCTGGATGGCTTCGCGCGATGGCGTCGTGCTGCCGGCTTGCCGGCCAACACGATCGGATGGGGCGCCTGGACCCGGATCGGACGCGGCACCGCCATGGCTGAGGGGGCCGGCGACGCCATCGATCCCGACGAAGGTGCCTACGCGTTCGAAACGCTGTTGCGTCACGATCGCGCGTACAGCGGCTACGCCCCGGTCGTGGGCGCGCCGTGGTTGGCCGCGTTCGCCCAGCGGCCTTTCGCCGAAGCATTCCGGGTCACCCGGCAAGGCTCCTTGGGCGCAAGCAAGCTTCGTGCCGAGCTAGACGAGCTGCCTCGCGATGAGTGGCCACTTCGGTTGCGGCGAATGATTTCCGAACAGGTCAACGTGATTCTTCGCCGCAGCATTGACCCGGACCGGCCGCTGCCCGAGTGTGGCATCGACTCATTGGGAGCCCTCGAGTTGGGTACCCGGATCGAGGCCGAAACGGGCGTTCGCGTCACCGCGACTGATGTGACCACCATTCGCGGCTTGGCTGACATGCTGTGCGCGAAGCTCGCACCGGCCGAGATCGCCTGACCTGACGACGGATTCGTCAACGAACCCGTCATCTCAAGATCGGCGCTGCCACCTCTGCGGTAGCGACGGCTTGGACAACGATAGCTTCGGCAGCGACGGGAGACGTCTCGATCGGGGCTTGCGGGCACGGCGCTTCGGACGCCAGCCAGACGGCCACCAGTTGGCGTTGCCGATCAGGACCGCCAGCGCCGGCACCGTGATGGTGCGCACGATGAATGTGTCCACCAGCAGGCCGATTCCGATGACAAAGCCAGCTTGAACCATGGACGTAATGCTGCTGAACAACATCGCGAACATCGGTGCGGCGAAGATGATTCCCGCCGAGGTGATGACGCCCCCGGTCGATCCAACCGTGCGGATGACACCAGATCGGATCCCGAGTGGGGATTCATCCCGAATCCGCGAGATCAACAGCATGTTGTAGTCGGCGCCGACGGCTACCAGGACGATGAACGCCATGCCCGGCATACTCGCCGCCATCGACTCGTGGCCGATGAATTGCAGGACGATCACCGCGATCCCCAGCGATGACAGATACGAAAGTATGACTGTGGCAACGAGATACAGCGGTGCCACGATTGCCCGTAGCAGCAATACCAGGATCAGGAATACGACGGCGACGGTCGCCAGGACGATGAACCGCAGGTCGTGGTTGTAGTAGTCGCGGAGCTCGCTGTAATACGGCGTAAGGCCCGTCATCGATATCGATGCGTCGGCCAGTGCGGTGTTGGCCTGTGCGCCGCGCGCGGCGGCCAGTATCGACTTGACCTGGTCCATCGCTTTGGTGTCGTAGGGCGCCAGCTTGGACTGCACCAGATAGCGAGCCGCGTGTCCATCGGGCGAGGTGAATACCGCAGCGAGATCCTTGAATTGATCGTTGTCCAGGATCTCCGGCGAGAAGTAGAAGCCCGCCGCGCCCGGCTCCGATGCGTTGAGCTTCATCGCCAGCAGGAAGGCCGAGGCGCGCGACAGGCCTTCGCCCAACTGTTTGGTCTGATCGTCCAGTTCGCGGACCCCATCGGCAATCCGTCGGCTCCCATCGGCCAGCGCGTTGGCGCCCTGCTCCAGTGAGGCCACGCTCTGCTGCAACCCGCCGGCGCCGTTGGCGCCGCCCTGGCCGTTGAGACCCAGTGTCCGAATGGATTTCAGTGCGGAGTCCAACGAGGGCTGCACCTTGTGCAGGGAGTCGGAAAGGCGCTGCAGCTGGTCCCGTTGGTTGGGGCACTTCGGGTCGGTGTCGCACCCTGGATCGTCCTTCAACCCGTTCAGCGCCGAATCGGCCTGACTGACGATGTCATCGAAGCTGCCGATATTCGGCTGGATCGAGTCGCCGGCGGCGCGCTCGCTGGCGAGCACCTTGTCGACGTCCTGCAAGGCCTGCGAAGCTCCGAGTTGACTTCGGAGGGTGCCGATCGTCTTGCTCAGACTGTCGAGGACCCCGGTCGCCTGAGTCAACTGGCCGCGCACCGTGGCCAGGCTGTCCGCGAGTTGGCCTGCGCCTCCGGTCAATTGCGCGCGTGCGTCGGTGCTGGCGGCGATCTTCGATGACGCGTCCGCCAATTTGCTGCCGATTTCACCCGCCTGAAAGCTCAGCGTGGCCTGCTCCAGTGGAGCACCCGACGGCCGGGTGACTCCGCGCACCGCTGCGATATCAGGCAACTCGCTGACCCGCTGCGCCATCTGCTCGAGGTCCGCCAAGCCCTTGCTGGTTCGCAAGTCGTGCGGGGATTGGATCAGGATGTACTGCGGCGCGGTGACACTCGCCGGGAAGTGGCGTTCGACCGTGGCGAAGCCGATGTTGCTTTCGGATGACGGCGGCAGCGACGTGCGTGCGTCGTAACTGGTGTGCAGCGCGGCGACACAACCCGCCAACCCGATCAACACGACCAGGCTGGCAGCGAGATGCGCAACCGGGCGGCGCACGATGTGTATTCCGGAACGTCGCCAGAACCGGCCGGTCAGGTCGCGTCTCGGCTTCACCCAACCGCGCCGGCCGCCGATCACCAGCATCGCCGGCAACAGCGTGATCGCGGCCAGGAACGCCACCGCAATCGAGACGGCCAGGGCCGGTCCGGTATTCGAAAAGATGGACAGGGTGGTGAAACTCATGCAGAGGAACGTCACCGCAACAGTCGCCGCGGAGGCCGCTATCACCTTGCCGATCCCCGCCATCGCGCGAGCGACAGCCTCGTCGGAATCTATGCCCTGGCGCAGGTGTTCGTGATATCGGCTGATGAGGAAGACGGCGTAGTCGACGCCGGCACCGATCAGCATTGCGGTCATGAACACCAGCGTCTGTTGCGAGATACCGAGGCCCAGCCCGGCCAGCCCGGCGACCACCTGTTGCGCGGCCAGTTGAGATATTCCGATGGTTATCAGCGGCAGCAGGATGGTGACCGGATTGCGGTACACCACAACCAGAATCAGCAACACCATCAGTAAGGTTGCGGTCTCGATCACCTTCAGATCGCGCAGTCCTAGAGTGCTCAGTTCGGCGACAGTGGCCGTCAACCCCGTCATGTGCACTGTGAGCGTGGACCCGTTGACCGTCTTCTTGACGATGTCGACGACCCGGGCGTAGGCGGCGTTGGAATCTGGTGAACCCAGTTCGCCGGCGACGCCTACCGGGAGGAACCACGCTTTATTGTCTTTGCTGGTCACCACCTGACGCAGCGGCGGTTGTGCGACGAAGTCCTGCACCATGACGACATCCCGCTTGTCGCCGTGCAACTTGTCCACCAAGGTGCGGTAGACATCTTCGTCGGCTCGACTGATTCCTTTCTCGTCGGTGAGCACCACCAACGCGATGTTCTGAATGCCCGGTTCGCGGAAAGCTTTCGTCATTTGCCGGGTCGCCGCCGTCACCGCTGAATTACTCGGCAGGACTTCCTGGTTGCTCGCGTCGCGAGCCAGCTTTCCCAACGGCGTGAACGTCACCGACAGCACTACGACCAACGCGATCCAGCACGCGATGACCAGCCAGGGCCGGCGCAGGACCACCCTGGCCAACAGTTGGAACATGCCATTGACCGACAACCTCATCGTGAGGTTGCGGCGCGAGATTTTCCTCAGCCTGGCCGGCCAGTTCAAGTTCACATCGTCTCACGGCTCAGCAATTGGCCGAGTTGTATGCCGTACAGGCGCAGCGACTCGCTTGTCAGCATCTCTTCATGCGCGCAGTCGACCGGGTGCACCCTTATATCGCCCGTAGCGTGAGCTCCCCATTCCTCCAGCAGGAACGAGCCGCGATCGTGCTGATCACGCAGAGCGGAAAAGACGACCACGTCACCGTCGAGTACGCCGGCTTCATGAGCACGGTAGAGCCGGATATTGGCATTGTGATTCCCCACAACTAGATCCAGTAGCTCCTTGTATTGAGAGAGTTCAGGCGCGCCGCTCTCGTGGGCCGCTTCTATCTGTTCGTGGGTCAGCGCCGGCGCGCGTTCCGACTTATCCGGGCGATACAACTGCAAGGCCTCGGCCAGGACGTGCTTCTCGTCCAGGGCCTGGTGCGCGATGCTGTCGTGGATCCGGGGTTGGGCGTCGAGGAGGACGAGTTGTCCGATGACGCATCCGCGGCGCTGAAGTTCGATCGCGAGTTCGTGAGCGACGACGCCGCCAAACGACCAGCCGAGCAGGTTGTAGGGCCCGTCGGGATACGCCTCCTGGATTCTGTCGGCATGGGCGCTCGCCAAATCCCGAAGCGTCTGTGGTTCGGGTTTCCCATTCTGCGGAACTTGTTGTATCCCGATAATCGGGCAGTCCAGATGATTACCAAGAGTCTGATACGGCCAGCTCACCCCGCCTGCGGGATGAATGCAGAAGAGCGGTGCGCCGGTGCCCTTCTTCAGAATTTGAACGGGGACTATTTGTGGCGCAGGCGCTGCGTCTGTTTCCAGCCGCTTACTCAGACTGCTCACGGTGGGCGCCTCGAACAATGTGCGTACCGAAATATCGGCACCGATTGAGGTTTTGACCGCCGCGGCCAAGCGCATCGCCGACACCGAATCGCCACCGAGTTCGAAGAAGGAGTCGTCGACGCCGACGCGCTCAAGGCCGAGGACCTGAGCGTAGATACCGGCCAAGGCCTCCTCGGCGGGGCTGCCGGGAGCCCGGTAATCCGCCGCGGCGTATTCGACAGCCGGGAGGGCGAGGATGTCCAGTTTGCCGTTGGGTGTCAGCGGCAGCGCCTCGACCACGACTACCGCCGCCGGAACCATGTACATCGGCAGCCGATCGGCCAGCCGGGACCTTATTTCGGCGGGATCCGCAGTCCCGGTGACTGATTCGGTGATGAAGGCGACGAGGCGTTTGTTGCCGGGGCGGTCTTCGCGGGCGATCACCGCTGCCTGCTTGATTCCGTCCAACGCCGCCAATACCGCCTGGATTTCACCGAGTTCGATGCGATAGCCGCGGATCTTGACCTGTTCGTCGGCACGCCCGAGATAGCGCAGCTGCCCATCGGCATCCCACCGCACCAGATCCCCGGTGCGATACATCCGCGTTCCGGCGTCCCCGAACGGACAGGCCACAAATCGCGACCCGGTCAACACTGCCCGGTGCGCGTAGCCCACGCCCAGCCCGGCGCCGGCCACATACAACTCCCCGGCAACACCTTCGGGCACCGGGCGCAGCCACTCGTCGAGCACGAACAACGCCGCCCCTGATACCGGCGAACCGATCGGCGGCGCCCCTGACCCCGCCCGTAACGGCGCACTCATCGCCGCGTACACCGTGGTTTCGGTCGGGCCGTAAGCATTGATCATGATCCGCCCCGGCGCCCATCGATCCACCACCTCGGCCGGGCAGGGCTCACCGCCGATCAGCAATGCCGTCGATCCCAAGCCCTGCGGCGAGAGCGCTCCCGCCGCCGACGGGGTCTGGGTCAAGACATTGACCTGTTCGGCCACGAGCAACGCGGGGAACGCCTCTGGTGAGCCGGCTACCGACTCGGGCACCACGACCAGCCGTCCACCGCCCAGCAGCGCACCCCAGATCTCCCACACGGAGAAGTCGAAGGCATAGGAATGACACTGCGTCCAGACCTGTTCCGGCGGCAGGCCGGCGTCCGATGACAGTGAGCCGAGCAGTCGCGTCACGTTGTGGTGAGCGATGGCAACGCCTTTCGGGACTCCGGTGGTGCCAGAGGTGTAAATCAAGTAGGCAATGTCGTCGGGCGATGGTGCCGGAAGGTGCGCGCTGGGAATGGTATTCGCAGCGGGGCCTCCGATATCTGAGATATCGACGACCGCCATGTCGTGGCCATCTAGTCGCCCGGCCAAATCCGCGGTGGTGAGTGCGGCGATCGGCGCGGCATCAGCCATTACGAGTTGAATCCGCGCGGTCGGCAGCGCTGGGTCGACCGGCAGATAGGCTGCCCCGGTTTTCAGCACGGCCACGATTGCGATGATCGCGTTGGCGGAACGCGAAGACAGCAGTGCGACAGTCTCTCCGGGGCTCGCGCCGTGGGCCGCCAAAAGGTGGGCCAACCGGTTCGACGCCTCATCGAGTTCGCGGTACGTCATCGAGCGGCCGTCAAAGGTCACGGCCACTGCATCCGGTGTACGGCCTACCTGAGCGGCAAACAACACCGGAATCGACACCGGCGCGGTCGTCGGTTGGGTCAACACCGCGCGGTTAGTCCACCGCTGCAGCCGCCCGTGTTCAGCGGCATCCAGCACATCAATCGACGAGAGCCGCTGGGTCGGGTCGGCGGTCATGGCCGCCAGCACCCGCTCTAACCGCTCGGTGAGTGTGTCGATGCGGTCCGCGGTAAAGACGTCGGTGTCGTATTCGACGCGGAAACGCAGTTCGTGCCCCGGCAAGGCTTGCACCGTCAGCGGGTAGTGGTTGTATTCGCGGCTGGTGGACTCGGTGATGGCCAAGTCGTGGTTGCCCGCCAGAGCGCCGGTGTTGATCGGGTAGTTCTCGTAGGCGAAAAGGGTGTCGAAAAGTATTTCCTGACCGGTGATCCGGTGAATCTCGTTCAGGGCCAGGTGTTGATGCTCGAGCGTGTCGTTGTGGCTGTCTTGCAGTTGGTTGAGCAGATCTTCGGTGGTGGTGGCCGTGGTGATGTTCGCCCGCACCGGCACGGTGTTGATCAACAGGCCCACCATCGATTCCGCGCCGACCAGCTCGGCGGGCCTACCGGAGACCGTGGTGCCGAAAGCGACATCGTGCTGGCCGGTCAGCGAGGTCAGCAGCTGCGCGAAAGCAGCCTGCAGCACGGTGCTGACCGTGGTGTGGCGGGTGCGGGCCAGCTCGCTCAAGGCCCGCGTGTTTTCCGCGGAGACAACCAGCGATTTAACGCCGCGCTGCCCTTGCCCCAACCGATCCCGTGGGCTGACCAGCGTGGGGGTGTCAAAGCCGGCCAGCACCGCGCCCCAGGCCGCGCGGGCAGCGTCGAGATCGCGATCGGCAAGCCAGGTCAGAAATGTCCGATACGACATGGCTGGAGGAAGCCGCTGGCCGTAATAGCCGCCGAATATCTCCCCGAGCAGGATCGGCATCGACCACCCGTCGAGCACGATGTGGTGATAAGTCAGCACAAACCGGTGCCGATCAGGTGCGACGCGGAGCAAAGCGACCCGGAACGCCGGCGGCTCGGATAGCTCGCAGACTGCGGCGCGTTCGGCGGCGCACACCTGCTGGATCTGCTCCTCGATGTCGGAGTCGCTGTCGCGGTCCAGCTCGACATACTGCCACGCCGTCGCGGGATCAGTCAGGATGACTTGGACGGCCTCGTCGAACTGTTGGCTGAATCTGGCGGCCAGGTGGGGATGTCGGGTGACCACGGCGTGCACGGCTTCGCGCAGCCGGTGGGGGTCAAGCGCGCCCGCCACAGTGATATCCAGTTGTCCCGCATACATATCGACGACAACGGCCTGCGCGGTGTTGGTGTGAAAGAGCAGCCCATGCTGCAGCGGGCTCAGCGGCAGCACGTCGGCGACCGGGTGTTGTCGCTGCAGCTCGTCGATCTGGTGCTGGTTCAACCGCGCCGGCAGGATGTCGGACGGGGTCAGACCGCCGCCGCCGGCCTGTACGTGAGCGCTGATGCCGGTAAGGGCCTCGAACCACAACCGGCTCAACCGGGTGACCTGTTCCTCGTCCAACGCGGAACGCGCCCACATCCAATTGGCATGCAGCTGTGGGCCATCCGTGGTGTCGACGGTGCCGGCGTTGAGGTCGACGGTGTGCATCAGCGGCATCGGGATCTTTGCACTGGCTTCGGCGGCTGACGACGCGTCCCGGCTGAGCCGCCACAGCTCGTCGGAGACGTCGGCACCGGCGCCGAGCCGGCCCAGGTAGTTGAACCCGACGGTGGGTTCGGCGCCGTCGAGCATGACATCGCTGTTCAGATAGCGCAGTAGGCCGTAGGTCAGCGAATCCGGCAGGGCGCGAAGTTGTTCCTTGGCGTGCTTGATCGCGGACCCGAGGGCCGCGTCGCCGGCCAGCACCTGCGCCCAGGGCAGGTCACCGACGTTTACCGCAACCGGATATTTGGTGGTGAACCAGCCGACGGTGCGCGACAGGTCCACATCGCCGGCCAATTCCTCGTGGCGGCCGTGTCCTTCGACGTCGATACCGACTGGCCCGCCATCGATGTCCAGGAACTGCGCCCACGCCCACGCGAACGCGATCAGCAGGATGTCGTTGATCCCGGCGTGGAAGGCTGCGGGTACCTCGCCGAGCAGCAGGCGGGTGGTCGGCACGTCCAGCGGCACCGACAGATGCCCGGCCGTGGCGAAGGTGTCCACTGCCCGTTGCACCGCGGGCAGCGCGGCCGGTGCCGCTGCTACTTGACGCCAGGCGTCGGCCTGCTGCACGGTCTCGGGTCGATGCGCGTGCTCGGCCAGCAGCGACGCCCACCGCTGGAACGACGTCCCGCCGGCCGGCAGCTCAACCGGTGTCCCGGCCCGGTGCTGGGCCCAGCCGATGTTCAGGTCCTCCAACAGGATTCGCCATGACACCCCGTCGATGGCCAGGTGATGCACGATCAACACCAACTGGCCGCTGTCCTGCACCCACAGCGCGCTCAGCATCGTGCCGGATGCCGGGTTCAACTGCGCCCGCGCCCGCACCACGGCGTCCTCGGACATGGTGTGCGCGGTGTGCAGGCGTTCAGCCGCGGGCACAGATCCCGCCGCGGGCACGGTCAACGACCAGCTTCCGTCGGCGGCATCAGCGACGACGCGCAACCGCAGCATGGCGTGCCGGTCCAGCAGGGCCTGCAACACCACCAGCACATCGGCGTCGGTGACGCCCGCGGGCGCCTGCACCACCACCGTCTGGTTGAACTCATCGACCTGCCCGCCGGCGGCCTGGACCTCGCGCAGCCAGTTCATGATCGGAATGGTGAGCACGTCGCCGATGCCTTCGTCGACGGGGCCGCCCGCGGCGCCGGTCATCGTCGCGACCCGTGCCAGCCGTGCCACCGTCTGCTCGACGAACAGGTCGCGCGTCCGCACTGTCACACCGACAGCCCGGGCGTGCGCGACCACCTGCATCGACGAAATGCTGTCGCCCCCAAGGTCGAAGAAGGAGTCGTCGACACCGACCCGCGGCAGTCCGAGCACCTGGGCGTAGATGCCGGCCAGGATTTCCTCGACCGGGCTGCCGGGGCCGCGGTAATGATCGGCATCCTGATATCCGGGCGCCGGCAGCGCACGGGTGTCGAGCTTGCCGTTGGACGTCAGCGGCAACTCTTGGAGCACGATGACCGCGGCGGGGACCATGTAGACCGGAAGCCGATCGAGCAGTCGCGTGCGTATTCCGGCCGGATCGGCGCTGCCGGTGATGTAGCCGACGAGGCGTTTGTCGCCGGGGCGGTCTTCGCGGGCGATCACCGCGGCCTGCTCGACGCCGTCGAGTTCGGCCAGGGCCGTTTGGATTTCGCCGAGTTCGATGCGGTAGCCGCGGATCTTGACCTGCTCGTCGGCGCGACCCAGATACTGCAGCTGGCCGTCGCTCCCCCACCGCACCAGGTCGCCGGTGCGGTACATCCGTGTTGCGGGTGCCCCGGCACTGCCGAACGGGCACGCGAC
>CBAAAS010000022.1:0-13081 GCA_964658855.1 uncultured Mycobacterium sp. | reverse complement strand
CTGCCCGCAGCGCCGCGGTTCTTGCGCCGGTCTGAGGCATCGACGTCGTCGGGGCCGGCGTAATCGTGCACGCCAGCGGGTCTGAGCCCGAGCCGCGCCGCGTGCTGAACGGCCTGTCAGAAATACGCGCGTTCTTTCACACCAACACCGTGCCGCTGTACTTCATCTCACCGACCCCATTCAACCTGCTCGGCATCGACCGCTGGATACGAAACTTCTTCTACCTGACCTACTTTGACTCTTTCGAGGGCACACATTCGCGGGTGTTCGTGCCCCGACGCCGCGACCGCCTTGATTTCGACTCGATGGGGGACGTCTGCAACCACCTCCTTTCCGATCCCGAGACGCTCGACTTCATCGCGGGCCGAGGCCCCGGTGGCAAGGCCTGCTTTGTCATGCTTGACGGGGAAACGCAGTCCCTCGCGCGCCAGGCGGGTCTTGAGGTCATGCACCCCGCGGTGGAGCTGCGCGAGCGACTGGGCTCCAAGATCATCATGACGCGCCTTGCCAACGAGGCGGGCGTGCCGAGCGTGCCGCACGCAATCGGGCGGGCCGGCTCCTACGACGAACTTCAGGCGCTCGCACAAAACGCCGGATTAGGAGATGACCTCGTCGTCTCGATCGCTTATGGCAACGCTGGGAGCGGGACATTCTTTGTGCACGGTCAACGCGACTGGGACCAGCATGCCGGTGACCTGACGGCGCAGCAAGAAGTCAAAGTCATGAAGCGGATCCGCAATGTCGAGGTGTGCATCGAGGGCGCCGTGACCCGCCATGGCACCGTCATCGGTCCCGCGATGACGAGTCTCGTCGGTTATTCCGAGCTGACTCCGCACCGGGGCAGTTGGTGCGGCAATGACATCTGGCGCGAGGTGCTGCCACCGGACCAGACGCATGCCGCGCGCGAAATGGTGCGAAAACTGGGTGACGTCCTGAGCCGCGAGGGTTATCGCGGCTACTTCGAGGTGGACCTTCTGCATGACCTGGACTCCGGGGAGCTCTACCTCGGCGAAGTGAACCCCCGTCTGAGTGGTGCCAGCCCGATGACGAACCTGACGACTGAGGCCTACGCCGACATGCCGCTGTTTCTCTTCCACTTACTCGAGTACATGGACGTGGATTACGAACTCGACATCGAGGAGATCAATTCGCGCTGGGAGCGGGGCTACAGCGAAGACGAGGTCTGGGGCCAAGTGATCATCACGGAGACCTCGCCGGATGTCGAGCTCTTCACCGCGACACCACGCACCGGTGTATGGCGCATCGACGACGACGGTCGCGTCTCCTTTGCGCGGTCCGCCAACGACTGGGCCACGCTGCTCGACGGGTCCGAGGCCTTTTACATGCGTGTCGCGGCGCCTGGCGACTTACGCTCCGAGGGCGCTCAACTCGGCGTACTCGTAACCCGTGGACACCTGCAGACCGACGACTATCACCTCACCGGACGGTGCCAGCGCTGGGTCAAGGGCATGAAGGCGAAGTTCGTCTCAACACCCCTGGCGCCGGCCACCCCGATCGTCTCGCGGCTCGTCGCACGAGCGTGACCTTCCCGGCCGGCATCTCGCTGGACAACTGGCTGTCGGAGCCCTATTCGCAGTGGTCGTTTCAGCACGTCGAAGATTTCGTGCCAACCGCGGTGATCTCGCGCGGATCCGCGCCGGCCGCGGCATTGCCCGCAGCCAGTACTCCGTTGGCTGATATCCCTGTGACCAGAACCGACGGGGTGGCGACCACGGTCGGCGCGGTGATAGCCACCACCGCTACCGACGGGTGGGCCGTCGCCTACCGCGGGTCGATCGTTGCCGAGGAGTACTTCGACGGACTGGGGGCGCAGACCCGGCACCTGCTGTTCTCGGTGAGCAAGTCGCTGGTGGCAACCGTTGTTGGCGCGCTGCACGGAGCCGGTGCGATCGAGCCCGAGGCGCCGGTCACGGCTTACGTTCCAGCGTTGGAGAATTGCGGCTACGCCGGCGCGACGGTGCGTCACCTGCTGGACATGAGGTCGGGCATCGCCTTCTCAGACAATTACCTCCACCCGACCGCGGAGATACACCTTCTCGACGAGTCGATCGGCTGGGCACCCAAGAGCGGTTCGGACGGCCCCGCGTCGTTGTATGACTTCCTGCTGACCTTGCGCCGGAAATCGGCACACGGTGGCCCGTTCGAATATCGCTCGTGCGAAACGGATGTACTCGGCTGGATCTGCGAGGTCGCAGGCGGCAAGCGGATGCCCGATTTGATGTCGGAACTGCTGTGGAGCCGCATCGGCGCCCAACGCGATGCCACGATCGGCGTCGACACGGCCGGCACCGGACTATTCGACGGCGGCATCAGCGCCTGCCTTCGAGACATGATCCGTTTCGGGTCACTGTTCTTGCGCAACGGGGTCTCGCTAACCGGCCAGCAAGTGGTGCCGGAGGCGTGGATCGCCGACACTCTCAATGGCGGGCCCGACTCGCGTCAGGCGTTCGCCGCCAGCCCCGACGACACCCGGATGCCTGGCGGGATGTACCGCAACCAAGTGTGGTTTCCCTACCCGGGCAACAACGTCGTGTTGTGCCAAGGCATGTGTGGTCAGGCGATTTACGTCAACCGCGCCGCCGAGGTGGTCGCCGCCAAGTTATCCACCCAGCACTCGGACGACCCGCACATATTGTTGGACACGCTGCGCGCATTCGATGCCGTGGCACACGACTTCAGTGGTGGCCGAGATTACAAGACGACGAACCACACCGCGACGTAGTGACTCACTGCCGCGGCCGCGGTGAAGGCGTGAAAAAACTCGTGATAGCCGAAGGTGCGCGGCCACGGGTTCGGCCAGCGAATGGCGAAGAAGATGACGCCGATGTTGTAGAGGACACCGCCCGCGACGAGCAGGCCGACGACGATCGGACCACCGCCGTCGAGCAGGGTGCCGGCGAACCAGAGCGCCACATAGCCGAGCAAGAGGTACAGCGGTACGCCAACCCAGCGTGGGGAGGACGGCCACCACATCTTCAGTGCCACGCCGGCTGCTGCGCCGGTCCACACGATGGCCAGCACTTCGGCTCCGGTGCGCGGCGGCATCGCCAATAAGGCGAACGGGGTGTAACTACCCGCAATGAAGATGAAGATGGCCGAGTGATCCAGCCGCTTCATCCACTTGAGGGCCACCGGGTTATGCCAGTGCTTGCGGTGATAGACGGCACTGATGCTGAACATCGCGACAATGGTGACGGTGTAGATCAGGGTCGCAAGCACGGCTTTCTGCGACGACGTGATTCCCGCAACCGACACCAGTGCCAATCCGCCCACGGTGGCGATGGCGGCGCAGCAGAGGTGGATCCAGCCGCGTGCCCGTGGCCTGCCGATGAGCTCGGCGACGGTGTCAGCGAGACCTTGGGGGAGGTCATCGACGGCCGGGACCACTAGATCGCCCGGTTGAGGAGCTGTCATCGGGTCTGCGCGGCGTGGTGTCATGCAGTACTCGTCGCTAGCACGCCTGTTCGAGCAGGGTGTGCACGCCAAGCCATCGCAGACCGCCGCGACGCAGGTGTGAGCCTCATTTCGGCGGCGGTCGGGCCTCGACCCCTCTCGACCGACCAGCCCACGGCCGGCAAGCCGCCTCCCATTTGAGTCACCACGACACGATACCTATGTCCGAGCACCTCTAACTCTGGTTACAGGCCACGACAGCGCGGCAGTCGCATAACCATTGGCATGCTGAGTGTGATGCTGGGCTCGTGGTGAGCGCGGTGTGTCTCCGCCGGCGGTTTCCGGGGGCTATCGTCTAGGCGATGCCTGTCCCCGCACCCGCGCCTGCGGCTCATATGGAGGGCGTCGAACGGTTTTTGGCGAGTTACCGTTCGATTCCCTCGACGGCGGCTGTCCGACTGGCCAAGCCCACCTCCAATTTGTTCCGCGACCGCGCGAAACTCAGCACCCCTGGACTGGACGTTTCAGGGCTGACGGACGTCATTTCGATTGACCCGGACGCACGCACCGCCGACGTGGCCGGCATGTGCACGTACGAAGACCTGGTGGCAGCGACCCTCCCGTACGGTTTGTCGCCGCTGGTGGTCCCGCAACTGAAGACCATCACGCTGGGTGGGGCAGTCGCCGGGCTGGGCATCGAGTCGGCCTCATTCCGCAACGGCCTGCCTCATGAGTCGGTGATGGAGCTCGACATCCTCACCGGCACAGGAGAATTGCTCACCGTCTCACCGCAGCAGCACCCCGACCTCTTCCGCGCATATCCGAATTCGTATGGCACACTAGGATATTCGACGCGGTTGCGCATCGAGTTAGAACCTGTCAAGCCGTTCGTCGCACTGCGGCACGTGCGGTTCCACTCGCTGCGCGAGCTGATGGCGGCGATGGAACGCATCATCTACACCGATGAGTTCGACGGTATCTCGGTCGACTATCTCGACGGGGTGGTGTTCAACGCCACCGAGAGCTATCTATCTCTCGGTGTACGCACCGATGACCCCGGCCCGGTCAGTGACTACACCGGACAACGCATCTATTACCGCTCCATCCAGCACGACACCGGCACCACAGACGACCGGTTGACGATCCACGACTACTTCTGGCGATGGGACACCGACTGGTTCTGGTGCTCCGGTGCTTTCGGCGCACAGAATCCCCGTCTGCGACGGTGGTGGCCGCGGCGCTACCGGCGCAGCAGCGTGTACTGGAAGCTGATAGCGCTCGACCGCCGGTTCGATATCGCCGACCGCATCGAAAAGCGCAATGGCCGTCCGCCTCGCGAACGGGTGGTCCAAGATGTCGAGTTCCCACTCGAACGCACAACCGAATTCCTCGAATGGTTCCTCGAGGCAGTACCGATCGCTCCGATCTGGCTGTGCCCGTTGCGATTACGCGATAACGACGGCTGGTCGCTCTACCCGATCCGGCCGGGTCACAGCTATGTCAATGTCGGCTTCTGGTCGTCGGTTCCGGTGGGCGCGACCGATGGCGCGACGAATCGATTGATCGAGGAGAAGGTCGGTTCGCTGGACGGACACAAGTCGCTGTACTCCGACTCCTACTACGGCAGGGAAGAGTTCGACGAGCTTTATGGCGGCGAGACCTATAAGACCGCAAAGAAGATCTACGATCCCGATTCCCGCTTCCTCGACCTTTACGCAAAGGCAGTGCAACGACGATGACGACCACCAAGGAGCCGGCATCGACCGCGACAGGCAAGTTGAGCCTCGCCGAGGTCCTGGCGGTATTCTTCGGCGGCACGGAGTCGTTACGGTTCACTGCCTACGACGGCAGCAGCGCCGGAGTCGACGACGCGGTGCTGGGGATGGACCTGCTTACTCCTCGGGGCACGACCTATCTGGCCACCGCCCCGGGTGAGCTGGGTTTGGCCCGGGCATACGTCGCCGGTGATATCGAGGCGCGTGGTGTGCACCCGGGCGATCCCTACGAGTTGCTCGTATTGCTGGCCGACAAGGTCGACTTCACCAAGCCCTCACCGCGACTGCTGGCCACGATCATCCGCTCAATCGGCATCCAGCGTCTCCTACCGGCGGCCCCACCGCCGCAGGAGGTGTTACCTCGCTGGCGCCGAATCGCCGAAGGCTTGCGGCACAGCAAGACTCGTAATGCCGGGGCGATCCAGTACCACTACGACGTCTCCAATTCTTTTTACGAATGGGTGTTGGGTCCATCGATGACCTACACGTGTGCGGTCTATTCAGACTCCGAGGCGACGCTGGAGACGGCTCAAGACAACAAGTACCGGTTGATCTTCGAGAAGCTGCGGCTGAAGCCGGGGGACCGGCTACTCGATGTCGGGTGCGGCTGGGGCGGGATGGTGCGCTACGCGGCCCGGCGCGGCGTCCATGCGATCGGCGCGACGCTGTCCGCAGAGCAGGCGGCCTGGGCTCAAACAGCGATCACCGCAGAAGGACTCGGCGAATTGGCCGAGGTGCGTCATTGCGATTATCGCGAAGTCGGCGAAACAGGTTTCGACGCAGTCTCTTCGATCGGATTGACCGAGCACATCGGCGTCAAGAACTATCCGGCCTATTTCGCGTTCCTCAAGTCCAAGCTGCGCACCGACGGTTTGTTGCTGAACCACTGCATCACTCGCAACAACAACAAATCGAATTTCCGTGCAAGCAGCTTCACCGATCGCTACGTCTTTCCGGACGGCGAGCTGACCGGTTCGGGCCGCATCCTTTCCCAGATCCAAGATGTGGGATTCGAGGTGATCCACGCGGAGAATTTTCGTCGCCACTACGCCATGACGCTGCGTGACTGGTCCCACAACCTCGTCGAGCATTGGGACGAAGCTGTCGCCGAGGTTGGCATTGCCACAGCGAAGGTGTGGGGCTTGTATATGGCGGCATCCCGGGTGGCGTTCGAGCAGAACAACATTCAGCTGCACCACGTGCTGGCTTCCAAGCTCGGCGAGAACGGTGCCGACGGCTTGCCGCTGCGTCCGTGGTGGCAGGCCTAGTCCACTTTCGCCCCTACCTGTTGAATTTGGTTGCTTCGGCGAGAGCGTTCGTCGCGCGTTGGCCCGCCTCATGCCGGCTCAGCGCATGGATGGACACATCGTGGCCTTCCGCAGCCTGCCGCAGTGCGCCCACCGTCGCCTGTTCCCTGGACATGTGACCAAACGGCTCGAACGAGTACCAGCGCAGGGCGTTTTCGTGTGTCATCTTGTCGATGTCGCTGTCGGACGCATTGTTGTGGGACATCACATCCCAGAGCTGCTCGGGCGCCCGGGGCCACATCGAATCGCTGTGTGGGTAGTCCGCTTCCCACGCGATGTTGTCGATACCGATCTCGTGCCTTAGTTCGACCCCGACCTGGTCGCTGATGAAACAAGTCAAGAAGTGCTCGCGGAACACTTCGCTGGGCACCTTGCCGCCGAAGTCTTGGTGCGTCCACCCGGCATGCATCTCGAAGGTGCGATCGGCTCGTTCCAGGAAATAGGGGATCCAGCCGGTGCCACCCTCGCTCAGGCCAATCTTGAGATCCGGGTACTTCTTGATCGGAGCCGACCACAACAAATCAGCCGCGGCCTGCACGATGTTCATCGGCTGCAAGGTGATCATCACATCCATCGGGGCGTCCGGTGCGGTGATGGCCAATCGACCCGAAGAACCGATGTGCACGTTCATCACGGTGTCGGTGTCGACCAGCGCTCTCCACATCGGGGTCCAGTAATCATCGTGAAAGCTGGGGTAGCCCATAGCGGCCGGGTTCTCGCTGAAGGTCAACGCATGTACGCCACGGTTGGCGTTGCGCCGGATCTCGGTCGCACACGCTTCGGCGTCCCAGATCGCCGGTAGACACATGGGGATGAACCGTGCGGGGTAAGCGCCGCACCACTCTTCGACGTGCCAGTCGTTGTAGGCGCGCAACAACGCGAGGCTGAACTCGGGATCCTCGGTAGCGAACAACCGCCCGGCGAACCCCGGAAACGTCGGGAAACAGATGGACGCGAAAATCCCGCCCGCGTTCATGTCTTTGATCCGGTCGTCGACCCGCCAGCATCCCGGCCGGATCTCATCGAGGCCCTGCGGTTCCAGCCCGTACTCTTCTTTGGGTCGGCCGGCCACCGCATTGAGCGCCACATTGGGGATCACGACATCGCGGAATTGCCAGGTATCGCTGCCGTCCGGGTTGTGCACCAACCGTGGCGCATCGTCGGCGTATTTCTTGGGCAGGTGATTTTTGAACATGTCCGGCGGTTCGACGATGTGATCGTCGACGCTGATCAGGATCATGTCGTCTTTGTTCATAATCCGCTGCTTCCCAATGCGAGTTAGCGGTGAGAAATACTGTTGGATCGACCGTACAGCACCTTCCGGTGATGACCTCGGCCGTCCGACTTGTGCAAACACGAGCAGGCCCCAATCCAGGCGCCGTCGTCGCTGTCCGCGTCAATACCGTTGCAGGAGAACAGGTTACGTCACTGTGACGTAATTCCACCAGGTGCCGGCGCCGGTGATGGGGAAGTGTTTCAGCCCGGCGCTGACGTGCAGAGGCTGCCGCGGGCGAGGCGCACCGCCACCGCGGCCTGGTCCGGATTCACCCCGGCCTGGCCGGCTACTGTGCCGATCGCGCCTTGCACGCCTTGGCCGGTGTAGAGCGCGCGGCACGCTTGCATGCCTGCTTGCAGCACAGCGTCATCGTCGCCGGGAAATCCGGCACCCCGCGCTTGGTTGATGTATCGCTGTTGTTCGGGAGTGATCGGGATCGGCCAGGCTGATGCGGTGCCAGCGGCAGCAGTCACTATTGCGCCGGCCCCGAGTGCGGCTGCCGCCACTCGAATGACCTTGTTGATCAGCGTGGCCATTGGATGCCCCCATTTCTTTGTCGGGGCAGTGTGCCCGACTTAACTCACACTAACCGGAGTATCGCATCGGTTGACTCGGAAATTTGCGGACGCAGAGGCTGGGGGTAATTAGTCTCGCGCGTGCAATCCGACGTCGCGGACTCCAGGTGGACCAGTCGGCTGAAGTGAGCCCATCTGACTTACGACGGGGGCGCCGTTACGAGATTGACGACATAGCCACTCACCGTGCGACATTGCACTTCACTGGGTCGGCAAGCTATTTTTCCGTCGGACCAGTCAGACATGTTGACGGCAAGCTGCGCTTTCGGCTTGTCTGTATTTGGCGGTGACTGGAAATCAGCGGTGACCGAACCCGACTTCACGACGAAATGGCCTGCCTTGCCTGGATCAATCGTGTCGCGGATCTGCATATTCACATCGTCTGCCAGGTTGTTCTGATCGGTGTACTTCCACAGCTGGAACGGAACGTTGGTGCTATTAACCACGTAGTAAACGCTATAGCGATGGGTTATCGGTGTACGCGGCGGCAGCAATACCGCAGTTCTAGCAGACGCGCTGCACTCGCCATAGTTGCAGTGTGCCGCCGCGTTACACGACGCAGAACACTGCGTATTCATCTCCACCTTGTACGTGTCGGCGACTTTTGCGTTGGCGGACGTCGTGAAGGTAAAAGTGGGAACGGGATCGGCATGCGCCGCGACTTCAAAATGCGCCTGTTCGCCAGCCTTAAGCACGTTAACGCCGTTACCGCACGGCTTGCCTCCAGGGCAAATCGCTGTCACCTGCGGAGTGGGTCCGGTGTACCCCTGCAACTCCACGCTTTGCGCGCTCAGGTTCACCACATCGAAGCCGGTGCTCCCGGCGGAGGCCACCGCGGGGGCTGAGATCATTGCGGCCATAAGTGCGAGCGTCACGAATGCGCGTCCACTCCAGCGGGCCAACGCCGACGCCAAGCACTGAACGTCTGTTGCAATCTCGCGCCGACCCGCGGAGCTCGTATTCATCATGTGCGCAAGAATAACTGCGACTCGACACAGTGTCCCGATCATCGCGCCTATCGGCTAGTCCGCGGTTTCACTAGTGATCTGCCGATGTAGTTGGCGAGGCCGCGAAATTCGAGCACGGATCTGCGGAGGTGTTTCGAGACCGCAATACGTCACAGTGACGAAAAATTGACTGGCACCGGAGACGGGATCTCGATCGCCGAAGGGGGGCTCACCAAAGTCTCTGCGCGTTTATAGGCAACTTGCCCGCCGAGAACCTGCGTCTGGACCGCCAAACGACGCACTGAGCAGTGCCGATCGACCAAACGTCATGCGGTACTGAACAGTGCCGATCGACCAATCATCGTGTGATGCGAGCACTTCATTAATGCAACTCGCAATAAGTTTGTGCCGATAAGCGACATTATGTCAACTTAAAGTTCTCCGGTTTCGGTACGAAACAACCGTGCGCTGCCCTGCACGTCCCGGCGAATGCACTGCTCCGAAAACCTGGTGCAGCAATGAGTTTCGGACTACAGCCCGGACGGCACGTCCTTGCCGTTTACCGTCACGTCGACCTGGCCGGTCTTCTGGTTGTACTCGATCCTGCCGTGTTCGAAGTTCGACACGACCAGATCGCCGACGGCATTCTGGTCGCTGGTCGGGAATCCCAGTGGGCCTGCCGAACCGTTATCGCCGGTAATCGCAGGCGTGCCGTCGGGGCCGCGCTGGATATTCCATGCCTCCCGGATCTTCCCCAGCGTGATGTAAGCCGGCGTGCCGGCCTCGTCGTTCTTGGCGGTGATCACCCCGTTTTGGAACTGCTGGAATACCAAGCCGCTCTCCCGCGTGCCCGCGTTGTGGTCACCCGTGAGTGGCTTGCCGAGAGCCTCCTTCTGATTCGCGGTTGCCGACGAGTATTTGGCAGCGATCGGACCGGTCAGGCTCACCTCGACGTTGTCCTCCCCGACGAGCTTCACGTCCGTCGGCGGCGCTGAAATTTTTGAGGTGGTGGTGGCGCTTGCAGCGACCTGAGGCGGTGCCGACGTGTCGACACTCTTGCTGTTACTGCAGCCCACAGTGATCAGCGCGACGGCGGCCAGGCCGACGACTGCCGTGTGGCGGTCTGCGATCGTTCTCATGGTCTTCCTCTCGCGTCGTCCTACTTCGTAGCCTCCAGACCAATTTACGGGCTGCCGGCTGGTCAGCTTTCACTCCCCGTTCGTACGCAGTTCCCAGGGCTGCATGCCGAGGAGACCCGCAAGCTGCCCCTGCATCTGGACGGCGGACGGCAGCGGGCGCCACCATATGGTTACCTCGGCGATCTTGCCCTCCGCGTCGAGCAGGATGTAGTCCATTCCGTTGACTACGGTGTCTTCGACCTGCAGCCGAAAGTACGCGGCGTGGTGCGTCTCGCCGCTGAGGACTTCCTTGTAGGTGAGGTCGGCTGCCACCGTGCCGACCCCCCGCATGGCCTCCAGGACTGCCTCGCGTCCGGAGAGCGGCTCATCGCCGAGCGGGCCGTACATCACCACGTCCTTGGCGAGGAGCTCGGAAAGGGCGTCGTTGTCCGCGCCGCCGTGCATGCAGTCGACGAAAGATTCCACGGTGTCGCGGTGCGGGGCGAAGATGGTCATGGCTACTCCTTAGGGTCAGTGCTGCTTGGCTTGTTGCTCGCTAGATCACCGTGGTGCCGCCGTCGACCACCAACTCCTGGCCATTGACATAGCTCGAGTCATCGGAGGCGAGGAACAACGCGGCTGACGCGATTTCCTCGGGGCGGCCCATCTCGCGCCGCGGGATCACTGACTCGAATTGCGCCTTCGCCTCCTCGTCCATCACCTCTGCCAGCATCGGCGAGGCGACCTGGCCGGGGGTCAGCACGTTCACCCGGATCTTCCTGTCCCTCAACTCGGACACCCACACCCGTGCGTAGGCGGGCAGCACGGCTTTGCTCCCCGCGTACACACTCCAATTGGGGTAACCCCTGAGCGAGGCGTTCGAGCCGGTCATGAAGATCGAGCCGCCATCGTTGAAGAGCGGCAGCGCTTTCTGGACCGCGAACAGCGTGCCGCGCGCGTTCAACCAGAAGGCGTCATGGAAGTCCTGCTCGGTGATTTCGCCGAGCTTGCCCTGCTTGCCCGTCCCGGCACTTGCCCACAACACGTCGATAGCGCCCTTTTCCCGCTTGACCGTGTCGAACAAACGGTCCAGATCGGCGAGTTCGGCCGAATCGCCCTGCACGCCGGTCACGTTCCGCCCGATCAGCTCGACGGCACGGTCCAGCTCGTCCTTCCGTCGGCCGGTGATGAAGACGTGAGCGCCTTCCTCAACGAACAACTTGGCACCTGCCAGCGCCATACCGCTTGTCGCACCGGTGATTACCGCGACCTTGTTATCGAGTTTCCCCATGATCACTCCAATCTTTGAAAGTGCGGCCGTCAGCTGGCCGCGAAGTAGTGGCCGTTGTCCAAATCGGCGAACAGGCTGGACTGGGCGGGTTCCCAGCCGAGGGTCTGGCGCGTGATGAGGTTGGTCGCCGGGAAGGACCCGGTGACCAGACTCGTGTAAAGCCCGAAGTATCCCGGCAGCATCATGACGTCCTCGGGAACGCTCACGGTGGGTAGGCCTAGGTGATTGCCAATGGCCTCGGCGATCTCGCGGAACGGGATACCTCCGTCCGCAATCGCGTGCCAATATCGGCCGGCCGGACCCTTCTCCAACGCCAAGCGAAACACGGAGGCGACATCGCGGATGTGCACGGCGCACCACGGGTTCGCGCCTTCTCCGGCGAAGCCGGCGAAACCCTTCTCCTGCGCGAGCGCGATCAGCCCGGGAAGGAACCCGGCGCTATCCGTCGTGCTGTGCGCGATGAGGGGCAGCCGCACGATCGACGATCGCACTCCCCTTTCGGCGAGGCTGACGACCGCGCGTTCCACGACGTTGCGAACACGCAGGGTGCCTTTGTGCTCATCGCTGCTGGGCAGGGCCGAGTCCTTTTCGGTGGCCGGCCGGCCCAGGTTTCCGGCCGAACCTATGCTGCCTGCCGCGACCAGTGGCTTGCCCGTCCCGGCGAGTGCCTCGCCGTACGCGAGCATGATCGGGAGCTCCGCGGCGGCCACGGCATCGATCCCTCCGGATGGAAGCAGGTCTTGCCGGTGCGCGACGTGGATGACGCCGTCGGAGTCCGCGGCCGCGTCCTTGAGCCCGTTGAGATCCTCGATGTCGCCTCGACGCACCTTGGCGCCCTGCGCGGACAGGGCCGCCGCGGCCTTGTCCGACCGGGCCAGTCCGGTGACCTCGTGCCCGGCCGCGATGAGTTCGGGGATGATGTACGAACCGGCATGGCCGGTCCCGCCTGCGATGAAAACGCGCATGTGACTGTCCTTCCGCGGTTGGTTCGTGAAATGGGCTCAGCTGAGAATGCTGACGCTGAGGAAGAAGTTGGTGTGCTGAAGGGAATGGGTCATGACGCCCATCTCCACCAGGCCCGCGCCCTCCAGCCAGTGCGCCATGCTCAGGTCGCCGGTGTCCAGCGGGCGCAGTCCCATGCTCTCGATGAAGGTCGACACGCTCGCTTTGGCGTGCGCGTCGTCGCCGGCCATGAACACGTCCAACGGCCCGCCCGCAGCCAGGACGTCGCGGAAAAGGGTGTTGAACGCCTTGACGACGTGGGCGCTTTTCGTGGCCGCTTTGGCGATCTCCTGCGCGCCGGAACTGCCGTCGGGAGTGACAAGGCCCTTGGCGTCGGGGGTGAAAGGGTTGGTGATGTCGACGATGACCTTGCCGG
>CBAAAS010000021.1:4345-13520 GCA_964658855.1 uncultured Mycobacterium sp. | reverse complement strand
CAGCGGATGCTCGACCGCGGACAGCACGCGGCGTATCTCCTCGCAGTTCTGCAACAAGCCGAGCCGTTCAGGCGTGGTCAGCACGTCGAACGTGAGATCCACCGCGCGCTTCATCCCAGCCGTCAGCGCGTCGAATACCTCGACGATCTCCTCACGACTACTAGAACGCATGTTCGAATAATAACGACTGCAGCCGACTTTAACCCACCGCAAACAGGCCACCTGTGGATAACCGTCCACCTGTGGATAACTCAGCGGTCGCGGCCCCACGTACCCTCACGGAGGGGTTACGACCATCGACTCAGAGGGGACGCGCATGGGCGACTTGCCGGGCAGAATCCGGGTGCCAGCAGACCTCGACGCGGTCACCGCGATCGGCGACGAGGACCACTCCGGAATCGACCCGCGTGCCGTCGAGCGGATCTGGGACACCGCCCGCCACTGGTATCGGGCCGGCATGCATCCGGCGATCCAGGTGTGCGTGCGGCAGAACGGCAGGGTGGTGTTGAACCGGGCGATCGGGCATGGCTGGGGCAATGGCCCCACCGACGAGCCGGACGCCGAGAAGATCCCGGTGCGGACCGACACACCGTTCTGCGTCTACTCGTCGGCCAAGGCGATCACCGCGACCGTCGTCCACATGCTCGTCGAACGCGGCAGCTTCTCGCTCGACGACCGGGTCTGTGACTACATCCCGACCTACACCAGCCACGGCAAAGACCGCACCACCATCCGGCACGTGATGACCCACAGCGCGGGCGTCCCGTTCCCGACCGGACCGCGGCCCGACCTCAAGCGCGCCGACGACCACGAATACGCGCAGGAGCAACTCGGCAACTTGCGACCGATCTACCGTCCGGGCCTGGTGCACATCTACCACGCGCTGACCTGGGGGCCGCTGATGCGCGAGATCGTCTATGCCGCCACGGGAAAGGACATCCGCGAGATCCTGGCCACCGAGATCCTCGATCCACTGAACTTCCGTTGGACGAATTTCGGTGTGGCAGAAGAGGATATCTCCCTGGTCGCACCCAGCCTCCCCACCGGTCCGCAGCTGCCGGCCCCGATCGCGGCGGCTTTCCGCAAGGCGATCGGCGGCACGCTCTACCAGACGATCCCGATCACCAACACGCCGTTGTTCCTCAAGACCGTCATCCCGTCGTCCAACACGATCTCGAACGCCGACGAGATGTCGCGCTTCGCCGAAATATGGCGCCGCGGAGGAGAACTCGACGGTGTCAGGGTGATGAGCCCGGAAACGCTACGCGGTGCCGCCAAGCAGGCCCGTCGGCTGCGACCGGACATCGCGACGGGGCTGCTGCCCGCCCGCTGGGGTACCGGCTTCCAGCTCGGCACAAAGAGATTCGGCCCGTTCGGTCGCGACGCACCGGCGGCGTTCGGTCACCTGGGGCTGGTCAACTGCGCGATCTGGAACGACCCGGAGCGCCAGCTGGCCGCCGGCGTGGTGAGTAGCGGCAAGCCCGGCAAAGACCCGGAGGTCAAGCGCTACACCGCGCTGATGGACCGCATCGCCGCGGAGATACCGCGAGTTTCGTGATCCTGCGCCATAGTTAAGCGGTGGAGCCGCAGTACCCAAATCCGTACTACCCGGGCTACCAGCCGGGTTATCCGCCGCCAGCGCCGCCGCGGCGGCATTCGGGCGTCGACATCGCCCTCACCGTGATCTTGTCGGTGCTGGCCGCGGCGTTCGCGCTGGGCTCGGTGTCGTTCTCGTTTTTCTTCGTGATGGCCACCGATTCCTGCGGGCCGCGCCACTGCGACTACGACGCGCTCGGGGCTGCGTATCTGGTGACCTGGGGCGGGATCGGGCTGGCGATCCTGGTCGCCGCCGTGGGCATCATCGTCGCCGCGATACGCAAACAGACGATGTGGTTCTGGCCGGCGGCGTCCCTGCTGATCATCATCGCCACGACCGGAGCCGGCCTGTCGCTGGCCAACTCGGTGATGCACCACAGTTGATGGCGGTGGCGGAGGGATTTGAACCCCCGGACGGTTTTGGCCGTCTCTCGCTTTCAAGGCGAGTGCATTAGGCCGCTCTGCCACGCCACCGCGAACAAGGGTAGCGGGGCCGCCGGGGTTGGGTCAGCCTGAGCCTTTCAGTGCGGCGCTGATCCGACGGCAGTTCTCCCCGACGGCGACCGCCTGCGAGCGCGACAGCGGGCCGAGGAAGTGGGCACGGATGCCGTCGGCATACGTCGCCACGGCCTGTCGCGAGATCGCCCGGCCGTCATCGGTGATCGCGGCGACCACCCCGCGCCGGTCGTCCTGGCTGGCCTCGCGGCGCACCAGCCCCTGCGTTTCGAGGCGACGAACCTGGCGGGTGAGCCGACTCGGTAGCGACGCCAGCGCCTCGGCGAGGTCCCCCATCCGGATGCGTCCGGTCGGCGCGTGGTCCAGCATGTCGAGAACTCTCACGTCGAACAGTGACAGTTGGTGCGCTTCGGTGAGTTGACGGTTGAGCGTCGCATACAAGCGCAAGGTGGAATCCAGGAAGTTCTGCCACGACTTCTGCTCAGCGATATCGAGCCCGGGCATCTCACTTGCTGTCCGGCCGGCAATCAGGGCGGCCATCACGTCATGCTATGCCTCACATCGCCTTTGGAACAGACAGAAATCGGCGCCTAGTAGCGTGACGAGGATGTACGCCATCGTCGCCGAATCCGCCGATCGCCTCTTGTGGCAGCAGGTCCCCGATGTCACCGTCGGCAAGGGTGAGGTGCTGATCAAGGTCAGCGCCGCGGGCGTCAATCGGGCCGACCTGTTGCAGGCGGCCGGACTGTATCCCCCGCCTCCGGGCGCCAGTGAACTGCTTGGCATGGAGGTGTCCGGGGTTATCGAAGCGGTCGACGACGACATCTCGGGAGACTGGGCGCCGGGGCAGGAGGTCTGCGCTTTGCTGGCCGGTGGCGGCTACGCCGAATACGTCGCGGTCCCGGCCGGCCAGCTGCTGCCCCATCCCGTCGGCCTTGATCTGACGGACTCCGCCGGTGTCCCGGAGGTGGCGTGCACGGTCTGGTCGAACCTGAAGATGACGGCGCACCTGCGCGAGGGCCAGCTGCTGCTGATGCACGGCGGCGCCAGCGGCATCGGCACCCACGCCATCCAAGTCGCCCGCACACTGGGCGCGCGGGTCGCCGTGACCGCGGGCTCAACGGCCAAGCTGGATTTCTGTCGCGATCTCGGCGCCGAGATCTTGATCAACTATCACGACGAGGATTTCGTCGCGCGGGTGCATGAAGCGACCGACGGCGCGGGCGCGGACGTCATTTTCGACATCATGGGTGCCTCCTACCTCGACCGGAACATCGACGCGCTGGCGCCCGAAGGGCGGCTGGTCATCATCGGCATGCAGGGCGGCATCAAAGGCGAACTCAACATCGCCAAGCTGCTCAGCAAACGGGCACATGTCATCGGCACCACGCTGCGAGGTCGGCCGACGAACGGTCCGAACAGCAAGAGCGAGGTCGTCGCCGCGGTGACGGAATCGGTCTGGCCGATGATTGCCGACGGCCGGGTGCGAGAAATCATCGGCGCGCGCGTCCCGATTCAGGACGCCGCCGAGGCGCACCGCATGCTGCAGGCGGGCGAGGTGACCGGGAAGGTCATCCTGACGGTTTAGCCGGGCAACTAGCCCAGCGACGCCAGGGCGCGCACCAACTGGTCGACCTCGGCCATTGTCGAATAGTGCGCGAGACCGACGGTGACCGCGCCGCCGACGTCGTTGACGCCGATCACGTCGAGCACGCGCGAGCTGGCGTTGGAGATCGCCAGGATCCCGTTGTCCGCCAGCCGCTGGACCACACGCTCGGCCGGCACTTCATGCACGGCGAAGCTGACTACCGGTATCCGGGACTCAGGCTTCGCGATCACGACCACCAGCGGCAGCGAGCGCAGCGAGCTCATCAGGTAGTCGAAGATGCTGTCGAGGTAGGACGTCGCGGATTGTATTGAGGTAGCGAGCCTTTCGCGCCGAGTGCCGCGTGCCGACTCGTCGAGCGAGGCCAGGTATTCGATGCTGGCGACGAAGCCACCGAGCAGGCCGAATTGGTGCACGCCGACCTCGAGCCGGGCCGGGCCGGTGGCGTACGGGTTGGCCGACACCGAGGTGAAGGTATTGATCATCGCCGGGTCGCGGAACACCAGAGCGCCCACCGGCGGACCGCCCCATCCGACGGCGTTGATCGCGACCACGTCGGCGTCGATGTCGTGAATGTCGAGCAGTCGGTAGGGAGCGGCGGCGGAGTGGTCGACGATGACGAACCCGCCGACGTCGTGCACCAGCTTCGTCACCGGCCGCAAGTCGGTGACCGTGCCGAGAGTGCCCGACGCCGAGCTCACCGCGACCAATCGCGTCGCCTGCCCGATCAGCCCTTCCCATTGCCAGGACGGCAGGTCGCCGGTCTCGATGTCGACCTCGGCCCACTTCACCTTGGCGCCGAACCGGTTGGCGGCGCGCAGCCAGGGCGCGATGTTCGCTTCGTCGTCGAGCCGGGTGACGACCATCTCGTAGCCCAGACCGGCGCGCGTCGACGATGCATCGGCCAGCGAGGCCAGCAGCACCGCGCGGTCGGAGCCCAGCACCACGCCGCGCGGGTCGGCGTTCATTAGATCGGCCGCCGCCTGTCGCGCCGCCTCCAGCACGGCCGCGCTGCGTTTGGCCGAGGGATGCGGACCGGCGGTGCTGGGGAACGAGCCGCGGAAGGCCGTCGACACAGTGGTCGCGACCGAGTCGGGGATGAGCATCCCGGACGGCGCATCGAAATGCACCCAACCGTCTCCGAGTGACGGGTGTAACCCGCGCACTCGGGCGACGTCGTAGGCCATACCAGCCACCTTAGAGCCATGCACAATAAGAGGAACCGTGACGGTAGCGGGCCCCTGGATACGTCCCCACCGTCCCTAGCCAGGTCACCCGGCCAGCCATACTAGTCGCGTGGGGTTGTGCTTCGGAATGCTGATCGCATTGTTTTTGCTGATCGTGCCGGGGGCGATTATCGGGCGGATCACCCAGCTAACGTGGCCGATCGCGATCGCGGTTGGCCCGGTGCTGACCTACGGCGTGGTCGCCCTGGCGATAATCCCGTTCGGCGCCATCGGAATTCCTTGGAACGGTTGGACTGCGCTCGCCGCGCTCGCCGCGGTGTGCGTCGTGATGATCTGCCTGCAGCCGTTGCTCGCCGGCTACCGCGACGCCGAGGCGCAAGCGCGCGCGATCGACCGTCGGCAGGCGCTGACCGTCGCGGCCGGGGTGTTACTCGGCGGGTTGCTGATCACGTGGGCGGCCTATCGCGGCGTCGTGCATTGGCAGTCCATCCCCAGCACCTGGGACGCGGTCTGGCACGCCAACACGGTCCGCTTCATCCTCGATACCGGCCAGGCGTCCTCGACCCACATGGGCGAGCTCCGCAACGTCGAAACTCATCAGCCGCTCTACTACCCGTCGGTGTTTCACGCGCTGACTTCGGTCTACTGCCAGCTCACCGGAGCGGCACCGACGACCGGCTACACGGTCAGCTCGTTGGCGGCCTCGGTCTGGTTGTTCCCGACCAGCGCGGCGATGCTGACCTGGCACCTGCTTCGGCCCCGCACCGAGCATGCCGCCGGTGTCGCCGCCACCGCCGCGGCGCTGTCCGCGTCGTTCACGTCGGTGCCCTACGTCGAATTCGGGACTGCGGCGATGCCGAACCTGGCGGCCTACGGGGTGGCAATCCCGACGTACGTCCTGGTCACCTCGACGCTGGCGCATCGCGACCGCATCCCGGCGGCGGTGCTCGCCCTGGTCGGCGTCTTCTCGGTGCATCTCACCGGTGGATTCGTGGTGATCCTGTTCGCGGCGGCCTGGTGGCTGATGGACGCGTGGTGGCATCCGGTGCGCGGGCGAGTCACCGACCTGCTGACGCTGGCGGCGGCGGCTGTGCCGGCGTTGTTGATCCTGGCGCCGCAATTCATCGGGGTGGCGCAGCAGGCCGACATCATCGCCGGGCACGCGTTCCCCAGCTTCAAGACCGTCAAGCAGGGCGTGATCGATGCGCTGCTGCTGCACACCCGCCACCTCAACGACTTCCCCATTCAGTACGGCCTGGTGGCGTTGAGCGCCATCGGCATGGCGATCCTGCTGTACAAGAAAATCTGGTGGCCGCCGGTGATCTGGCTTGTGCTCACCATCGCGACGATCTACTCGGGGGCGCCGTTCCACAATTTCCTGGGCAGCGCCATCCAGCAGTACAGCCAGTTCTTCTACAACGATCCGCGTCGGCTGTCGGCGGTGGTGACGATGCTGGTGACGCCGATGGCGGCGGTCGCGGTGTTCGCCTTGGTGGTCGGCGCCGTAGCGGTCGCCAGACGGGTCGTCACCGGGACATTCGCCAGAGGGGCTGGCGCCGTGTGGGTTTCGGCGATCGTGGTCCTGCTCGCGCTGACTACTACGCTAACGGCGCGGCATTACCTGTACCGGCATCTGGTGTTGTTCGGCGACAAGTACGACTCGGTGATCGTCAACCAGAAAGACCTGGACGCCTTCGCCCACCTGGCCACGCTGCCCGGCGCGCGCACCACTCTGATCGGCGACTCCAACGTGGACGGCACCGCGTGGATGTACGCGGTCGCCGACCTGCACCCGCTGTGGACTCACTACGACTTCCCGCAGCAGATCGGTCCGGGCTATCACCGCTTCATCTTCTGGGCGTACGCAGATGCCGACGCGCTGCCGAACGTTCCCGAGGAGAAGCTGGCGTTGGTGCCGGAAGCGATCCAGGCGCTCAACATCCGCTACATCCTGACCAGTGCGCCCACGGTCCGGGGGTTCAAGGTGCCCGACGGACTAGTCTCGATAGACCGATCGAAGTGGTGGACGAAGATCTACGACAACGGTGAAGCCTGGATCTACGAATGGCGGGGTCCTCAGCGGACTCTGACAACTCCCGAAGGTGACAAGCATTGAGTAACGACGACGACATCGAGGTCATCGGCGGCGTTGATCCCGAACTGCTGGCGGTCGCGCACGACTCCGGCGATGACGGACGGTCGATCACCGACCTGGTCGAGCAGCCGGCCAAGGTGATGCGGATCGGCACCATGATCAAGCAACTCCTCGAAGAGGTGCGTGCCGCTCCGCTGGATGAGGCGAGCCGCAGCCGGTTGCGGGAGATCCACGCCACCAGCATTCGGGAACTCGAACAGGGGTTGGCGCCGGAACTGCGCGACGAACTCGACCGCCTCACGCTGCCGTTCACCGAAGGTACGGTGCCGTCGGACGGCGAACTTCGCATCGCGCAGGCCCAGCTGGTCGGCTGGCTGGAGGGACTGTTCCACGGAATTCAGACCGCGTTGTTCGCGCAGCAGATGGCCGCCCGCGCGCAGATCGAGCAGATTCGCGAACAGCGTGGCTTGCCGCCGGGCACCGGACGGTCGGGCGGACACGGTGGCTCGGCTTCCGGCCAATCGGGTTCCGGCACTGGGCAATACCTGTAGGCAACCCGTGACGCCAACTGGTCCACACATCGAAACCCACGGCGCGTGGGTGGAGTTTCCGATCTTCGACGCCAAATCTCGTTCGCTGAAGAAGACCTTCCTGGGCGGATCGATCGGTCGCAACGCCTCGAACGTGGTGGTCATCGAGGCACTGCGGGACATCACCATGTCGCTGGAGCTAGGCGACCGAGTCGGACTCGTCGGCCACAATGGCGCCGGGAAATCGACTCTGCTGCGGCTACTTTCAGGTATCTACGAGCCGACTCGCGGCTCGGCGATCATCCGCGGCCGGGTGGCCCCGGTGTTCGACCTCGGCGTCGGGATGGACCCGGAGATCTCCGGCTACGAGAACATCCTCATCCGCGGTCTCTTCCTCGGGCAGACCCGCAAGCAGATGCTGGCCAAGGTCGACGAGATCGCCGACTTCACCGAACTGGGCGACTATCTGTCGATGCCGCTGCGGACCTACTCCACCGGCATGCGGGTGCGATTGGCGATGGGCGTGGTCACCAGCATCGACCCGGAGATCCTGCTGCTCGACGAGGGGATCGGCGCCGTCGACGCCGACTTCCTCAAGAAGGCGCAGACGCGGCTGCAAAAGCTCGTCGAACGCTCTGGAATCCTGGTGTTCGCAAGCCATTCCAACGAATTCCTGGCCCGGTTGTGCAAGACCGCGATGTGGATCGAACACGGCGTCATCAAACAAACCGGCGGCATCGAGGACGTCGTGCGGGCCTATGAAGGTGAAGACGCCGCCCGGCATGTGCGCGAGGTGCTCGCCGAAACGAACCGCGCATGAACCAGCTGGTGTGCGCCGTCGTGGTGACCCACCGGCGACCCGACCAACTCGCCAAGTCGCTCGGTGTGCTGAGCACCCAGAGTCGGCTGCCCGACCAGCTGATCGTGGTCGACAACGATTGCGACGAGCGGGTTCGCGACCTGGTAGCCGGTCAACCCGTCCCGACGACATATCTGCCGTCGCGCCGAAACCTGGGCGGCGCAGGCGGTTTCGCGCTCGGCATCCTGCACGCACTGGCGCTCGGCGCGCAGTGGGTATGGCTGGCCGACGACGACGGCTTCCCGCAGGACAGTCAGGTGCTGGCCACGCTGCTGGCGTGTGCCGACAAGCACCGGCTGGCCGAGGTCTCGCCGATGGTGTGCAACGCCGACGACCCGGACAAGCTCGCCTTCCCGTTGCGCCGCGGCCTGGTCTGGCGCCGACTCGTCAGCGAGCTGCGCACCGAGGCCGGCCAGGAACTGCTGCCCGGAATCGCGTCGCTGTTCAACGGCGCACTGTTTCGCGCGTCGGCGTTCGAGGCGATCGGGGTGCCCGACCTGAGGCTTTTCGTCCGCGGCGACGAGGTGGAGATGCATCGTCGGCTGGTCCGGTCCGGGCTGGCGTTCGGGACCTGTCTGGACGCGGCCTACCTCCACCCGTGCGGCTCGGCCGAGTTCAAGCCGATCCTCGGCGGGCGGATGCACACGCAGTACCCCGATGACGCCACCAAGCGGTACTTCACCTACCGCAACCGCGGCTACCTGATGGCGCAGCCGGGTCTGCGCAAACTGCTCCTCCAGGAGTGGCTGCGGTTCGGCTGGTTCTTCCTGATTTCCCGTCGCGACCCGAAAGGTCTGGCGGAATGGCTGCGGCTGCGCCGCCTGGGCCGCCGGGACCAGTTCGAAA
>CBAAAS010000021.1:0-4335 GCA_964658855.1 uncultured Mycobacterium sp. | reverse complement strand
CCTCTGATGACAACGGTTGACATCGCCGCGGAGTCCAAGACGATGTCGCGGGCGTGGGGCGACCTGGTCGACGGGTACCAACGCCGCGAGCTGTGGCTGCACCTCGGCTGGCAGGACATCAAGCAGCGCTACCGCCGCTCGGTGCTGGGCCCGTTCTGGATCACCATCGCCACCGGGACCACCGCCGTCGCGATGGGCGGCCTGTACTCCAAGCTGTTCCACCTGCAACTCTCGGTGCACCTGCCCTACGTCACCCTCGGCCTGATCATCTGGAACCTGATCAACGCATCGATCCTGGAAGGCGCGGACGTGTTCGTCGCCAACGAGGGATTGATCAAACAGCTACCGACGCCGCTCAGCGTGCACGTCTACCGGCTGGTGTGGCGGCAGATGATCCTGTTCGCGCACAACATCGTCATCTACCTCGTCATCGCGATCATCTTTCCCAAGCAGTGGTCGTGGGCCGACCTCTCGGTGATCCCGGCACTGGGACTGATCGTGCTGAACTGCGTGTGGGTGTCGCTCTGCTTCGGCATCCTGTCGACGCGATTCCGCGACATCGGCCCGCTGCTGTTCTCCGTCGTGCAGTTGCTGTTCTTCATGACGCCGATCATCTGGAACGACGACACGTTGCGGCAGCAGGGCGCCGGACAATGGGCGAAGATCGTGGAGCTCAACCCGCTACTGCACTACCTGGACATCGTGCGCGCGCCGCTGCTGGGTGCTCACCAGGAGCTGCGGCACTGGGTGGTGGTGGTCGGGCTGACGATCGTGGGCTGGGTGGTGGCGGCGTTCGCGATGCGCCAGTACCGCGCGCGAGTGGCCTACTGGGTCTAGCGTCGGGCCGGTTTCCCTCATCTCGCTGCGGGTATCCGATCGCGAGAGCAGAGGAGGCTTGCCATGAGTGCGACCAACAGGTTCAGAAACAAGCTGCAGAAGGTCAGCGGCAGAGCCAAGGAAACCATCGGCCGCGCGACCGGCAACCGCAGACTGGAAAGTCGCGGGGTGCGTGATCAGGTCGCATCCGACGTGAAGAACGTCGGCGAAACGGTCAAGGACTCGATCGGTGGTCGGTGGGGGCGGGGCGGCCGGCGAATCTGACGGGCGCCGAGCCGGCCAGTTCCCGCACTGACCACCCGTAGACTTTCCGCCGATGGCTGAGATCGCGGCGAGCGCACCGTTGCCGCTGAAAACACAGGCGTGGCGATTCATCGTCACCGGCGGACTGTCGGCGATCGTCGACTTCGGCCTGTACGAGTTGCTGCTGCACGCGGGCTTTCAGGTCAACGTCGCCAAGTCGCTCAGCTTCATCGCCGGCACCACCACTGCCTACCTGATCAACCGGCGCTGGACGTTCCAGGCACCGCCCAGCCGAGCCAGGTTCATCGCCGTCTGCGTGCTGTATGCGTTGACCTTCTGCGTGCAGGTCGGCATCAACTACGTCTTCTACCTGCAGTTCGCCCACGAGCCGTGGCGGGTGCCGGCCGCGTTCGTGATCGCCCAGGGTACCGCGACGGTGATCAATTTCGTCGTGCAGCGTTCGGTGATTTTCCGGCTGCGCTGAGCGCGGCGCTGAACCCATGGGTCCGCCTTCTCCCCGGGACGCGCACGTCCCGCATCCTCGACGCACGGGACGGGTACCCTTTCTGACGATGTTGAGCAGCGACATTCCCACCACCAAAACGCCCTTGATGGGCTTTGGCCGCACCGCGCCGTCGGTGGCGGAGGTGCTGTCGACCCCGGACGTCGACCTGATCGCCAAGGCGGTCGGTCAGGTCGCCGACGCCGGCGGGCAGCCGAACAGCAGAGGCGTGATCGCCCGCGGGCTGGGCCGTTCCTACGGTGACAACGCCCAAAACGGTGGCGGCCTGGTGATCGACATGACGCCGATGAACAAGATCCACGCGATCGACTCCGACACCCGACTGGCCGAAGTGGACGCTGGCGTCAGCCTCGACCAGTTGATGAAAGCGGCACTGCCGTTCGGACTGTGGGTCCCGGTGCTCCCGGGCACCCGGCAGGTCACCGTCGGCGGCGCGATCGCCTGTGACATCCACGGCAAGAACCACCACAGCGCCGGCAGCTTCGGCAACCACGTGGTGTCGATGGATCTGCTGACGGCCGACGGGCAGATCCGCCACCTGACCCCGGAGGGTGAGGACGCGGAGCTGTTCTGGGCCACCGTCGGCGGCAACGGGCTGACCGGCATCGTGCTGCAGGCCGTCATCGCGATGACGCCGACAGAGACGGCGTACTTCATCGCCGACGGCGTCGCCACCAAGGACCTCGACGAGACCGTGGCCGTGCACCTCGACGGCAGCGAGGACAAGTACACCTACTCCAGCGCCTGGTTCGACCTGATCAGCCCGCCCCCTAAACTCGGCCGGGCCTCGATCAGCCGCGGGAGCCTGGCCAAGCTTGATCAGCTACCGCCGAAGCTGGCCAAGAATCCACTGAAATTCGATGCGCCGCAACTACTTTCGGTGCCGAACATCTTCCCGGTCAGCGCGATGAACAAGCTGTCGTTCATGGCGATCGGCGAGGTCTACTACCGGCTGGGCGGGACCTACAGCGGCAAGATCCAGAATCTGTCGCAGTTCTACCACATGCTCGACCTGGTCAGCGGCTGGAACAATGCCTACGGCCCAACGGGTTTCGCACAGCATCAGTTCCTGGTGCCGCCGGATGCTCTCGACGAGTTCAAGGCCATCATCCGGTGGATCCAAACCCAGGGCCATTATTCGGCGCTGAACGTCTTCAAGCTTTTCGGTCCGGGCAACCGGGCCCCGCTGAGCTTCCCGATGGCCGGCTGGAATGTGGCGATGGACTTCCCCAACAAGCCCGGCGTCAACGAGTTTCTCAACGAACTCGACAGCCGGGTGATGGAATTCGGCGGCCGGGTCTATACGGCCAAAGACTCGCGGGTCAGTGCCGACAACTTCCATGCGATGTATCCCCGCATCGACGAATGGATTGCGGTGCGTCGCAAGGTCGATCCCACCGGGGTCTTCGTCTCTGACATGGCCCGACGTTTGGAGCTGCTTTAAATGGTGCTTGACGCCGTAGGAAACCCCCAGGCCATCCTGCTGCTGGGTGGCACATCCGAGATCGGGCTGGCGATCTGCGAGCGCTATCTGCGCAACACCCACGCACGAATTGTGTTGGCCGATCTGCCCGACCATCCGGGCAAGGACAAGGCCATCGCGCAGTTGAAGGCGGCCGGTGCCAAGTCGGTCGAGTGGATCGACTTCGACGGCATCGACACCGCCGGGCATCCCGCGGTGATCGACGCCGCTTTTGCCGGCGGGGATATCGACGTCGCGATCGTTGCGTTCGGCCTGCTCGGTAACGCCGAGGAGCTGTGGCAGGATCAGCGCAAGGCCGTACAGATCGCCCAGATCAATTACACGGCAGCGGTTTCCGTCGGCGTGCTGCTCGGCGAGAAGCTGCGGGCGCAGGGCTTCGGGCAGATCATCGCGATGAGCTCGGCAGCCGGCGAGCGGGTCCGGCGGTCCAACTTCGTCTACGGCTCCACCAAGGCCGGCCTGGACGGCTTCTATCTCGGACTCGGAGAAGCGCTGCGGCCCAGCGGAGTTCGCGTGCTGGTGATCCGGCCCGGACAGGTCCGCACCACCACGACAATCGAGCACTGGAAGGCGACCGGCGCCAAGGAAGCCCCCTTCACCGTCGATAAGGAGGCCGTCGCCGAACTGGCCGTCACGTCCGCAGCCAAGGGCAAGGAACTCGTCTGGGCGCCAGGCACTTTCCGTTATTTGATGATGGTACTGCGACACATCCCACGGCCGATCTTCCGCAAGCTGCCCATCTAGATGCGCAACGCCCTGGCCACCGTCGGCCACCTGGTGATCGCGGCTGCGATCGCAGCAGCGGTTTCGGTGATATCGCTGACCGCCATTGCCCGGGTGCAGTGGCCGGCCTACCCGTCGTCGAATCAGTTGCACGCGCTGACCACGGTCGGCCAGGTCGGCTGCATCCTCGGATTACTCTGCGCCGGTTGGGTTTCAGGGCGCGGCCGACAGACGGTGGCGCAGTTGCTGGCGTTGGTGTTCGTCTCCGCGTTCTCGGTGGTGACCCTCGGTATGCCGCTGGGCGCCACCAAGCTCTACCTGTTCGGCGTCTCCGTCGATCAGCAGTTCCGCACCGAATACCTGACCCGGTTCACCGACAGCTCGGCCCTGCACGACATGACCTATACCGGTCTGCCGGCGTTCTACCCGCCGGGCTGGTTCTGGGTCGGCGGGCGGGTTGCCGCGCTGACCGGCACGCCGGGCTGGGAGACGTTCAAGCCGTGGGCGATCACCTCGATCACGATCG
>CBAAAS010000020.1:0-13729 GCA_964658855.1 uncultured Mycobacterium sp. | reverse complement strand
GGTGGCGACACTCGCCTGGCGCACGCTCAACCGATCGGAGTCGCCGGCCCAAGCCGCCGACCAGGCGATCAGTAGCCCATAGCCTGCGCGCGCCGCAGCACTTCGCGAGCCTGGTGCGAGTGCAGCGCGTCGACCGGGCGGGCATTGCTGAGCGCGTCGCGCGAACCGTCCCGCGTCACCGTCAGCGACGGGTCAGGGGTGAAAAGCCAGCGCACGATCTCGGTGTCCCGGTAGCCGCCGTCACGCAGGACCACCAACAGGCCCGGCAGGCTTTTGACCACTTCGCCGTCGCTGGTGAAGAAGATCTGCGGCACCACGACGTCACCGTTGCGGCGCACAGCGACCAGGTGGCCTTCTTTGAGATGCTGCTGCACTTTGGTCACCGGCACCCCGAGCAAGTTGGCGACATCGCGAAGATCGTAGGTCGGTTCGTCGGGGCCGAGAACATCGTCCCCAGTTGGAATCCTGCTCACCGAAATAGTGTAAGCGCCAACAGCGGACCCGTGTTCGGGCTCACGCAGTGTTGGTCCCGGTGTCCGCAGCATGTCGCCGCTTACGATGGGCGCGTGGCTGCTGCGACGAGCGAGGATCCCCTCGAGGGGGCACTACTGGACGGGCGCTACCGCGTCGCGACCAAGATCGCCACCGGTGGCACCTCGACGGTCTACCGCGGCCTCGACACCCGGTTGGACCGCCCGGTCGCCCTCAAGGTGATGGACTCCCGCTACTCCGGCGATCAGCAGTTCCTGACCCGCTTTCAACTCGAGGCCCGCAGCGTGGCCCGGCTCAAGGATCCCGGGCTCGTCGCGGTCTACGACCAGGGCCTGGATGGCAGACATCCGTTTCTGGTGATGGAGCTTGTCGAGGGCGGCACGCTGCGCGAACTACTGGCTGAACGCGGACCGATGCCGCCGCACGCGGTCGCCGCGGTGCTGCGGCCAGTGCTGGGCGGGCTGGCCGCCGCGCACCGCGCCGGCCTGGTGCACCGCGATGTCAAACCCGAGAACGTGCTGATCTCCGACGAGGGCGATGTCAAAATCGTCGACTTCGGGCTGGTTCGCGCCGTCGCGGAGGCCGGAATCACCTCCACCAGTGTCATTCTCGGCACCGCGGCCTACCTGTCCCCCGAACAGGTCAAAGACGGAACCGCCAGCCCGCGCAGCGATGTCTACGCCGCGGGGATCGTCGCCTACGAGCTGCTGACCGGGCAGACGCCGTTCTCCGGTGACACCGCATTGTCGGTCGCCTATCAGCGTCTGGACACCGACGTTCCGCTACCAAGCAGCGTGATCAGCGGAGTGCCGTCACTTTTCGATGACCTGGTCGAGCGTGCGACCGCCCGCGATCCCGCCAACCGCTACGCCGACGCACAGGACATGGGCGCGGAATTGGACGCGATCGTCGCGGAGTTGCACCTGCCGGACTTTCGGGTGCCCTCGCCGCGCAATTCGGCGCAACATCGCTCGGCCGCGGCTCACTTCAGTCAGGTCGACGAGAATCGGACCACAGACCACAATCGCACGACAGATCTGCGCCAGCCGCCCGCCACACGTCCGCCGCTCCATCAGCCGACCCGTCAGCTGACCCGCGACCCGCAGGAATTCCCGGAACTACCAGAGCAATTCGCCGGCATCGACCTGATCGAGTTCACCCTCGAACGCCAGCATGCCCGGCGGATGATGCTGATCTGGATCGCGATCGTCTTGTCGGTCACCGGGATGGTGGCCACCGCGGCGTGGACCGTCGGCAGCAACATCAGCGGATTGCTCTAGTCGCCGTGGCGGGTCGCCACTCAGTCGCGCAGCATCTCGGCGACCAGGAACGCCAGCTCCAATGACTGCTGGGTGTTCAGCCTGGGGTCGCACGCTGTTTCGTAGCGTCCGCTCAGATCGGTGTCCGAAATGTCTTGGGCGCCACCGAGACACTCGGTGACGTTCTCGCCGGTGATCTCGACGTGGATGCCGCCGGGGTAGGTACCCAGCGCTCGGTGCACCTCGAAGAAGCCCTGCACCTCGTCGACAATCCGGTCGAAGTGCCGCGTCTTGTAGCCGGTGGACGACTCATGGGTGTTGCCGTGCATGGGGTCGCACTGCCAGATCACCTGATGACCTGTGGCCTGGACCTTTTCGATGATCGGCGGCAACAGCTCGCGCACCTTGTTGTTGCCCATTCGGCTCACCAACGTCAGGCGACCCGGCTTGTTGTGCGGGTCGAGGCGCTCCACGTATTCGACGACCTGATCCGGTGTCGTCGACGGCCCGATCTTGACGCCGATCGGGTTGGCGATCACCTCCGCGAACGCGATGTGCGCGCCGTCGAGCTGACGGGTACGGTCGCCGATCCACAGGAAGTGCGCCGACATGTCGTAGAGTTGCGGCACTCCGTCCTCTTCTGAGGACAGCCGCAGCATGGCCCGTTCGTAGTCGAGCACCAAAGCCTCATGGCTGGAGTAGATTTCGGCGGTCTGCAGGTTGCGGTCGGCCACCCCGCAGGCGCTCATGAATTTGAGGCCACGGTCGATCTCGGAGGCCAGCGCCTCATAGCGCGCGCCGGCCGGCGAGGTCCGGACGAATTCTCGGTTCCAGTCATGCACCAGGTGCAGCGACGCCAGACCAGACGAGGTCAGTGCGCGCACCAAATTCATCGCTGCCGCGGCGTTGGCGTAGGCGCGCACCAGCCGCGACGGGTCGTGCTCACGCACGGCCGGATCGGGGGCGAACCCATTGACCATGTCACCGCGGTAGGAGCGCAGACCCAGGGCGTCTGTGTCAGCCGACCGCGGCTTGGCGTACTGCCCGGCGATGCGGGCCACCTTGAGCACCGGCACGCTGGCGCCGTAGGTCAGCACCACCGCCATCTGCAGCAGGGTGCGAATGTTGGCTTTGATGTGCGGCTCGGTGTTGTCGACGAAGGTCTCCGCGCAGTCGCCACCCTGCAGCATGAACGCCTCGCCGCGGGCGACCTGAGCCAGCATCTCCTGCAGCCGCACGATTTCCGACGGCACCGTTATCGGCGGCACGCTCTCCAGGACCGTTCGCCACGGTTCGACCTGCTCGCGGGTCCAACTCGGCTGCTGGGTGGCGGGCTTGGCCAGCGCGGCGTCCAGGCGGGCCCGTAGCTCCTCCGGCAATGGAGGCAGCGCTGGCAGCTGCTCGATGGGAAGGTCGACGGTCGAGTTCACCTGTCTATGGTAACCGGGTTGCGCACGCCCCCAATTCGGCCGCTATCAGGCCCGATGCGAATAGACCGGCTACCGCCCGTCGTTCGAGGTGATCACCTGATATCGCGTCCGCTGGTCACGAGCGTCGACCAGGGCGTCGTGCACATTCTCCGACCGTCGCGGCATCCGAGGACTGCCGCGCTCCTCCCAGAGTTGGCGCAACTCATGGGTAAACCGCGGTATCGGCGGCGGTAGATGGGTCATCGGGCCCCACAACTGGCAGAGCGCAACGTGGTCGTACGCGCCGACCCAGGCCCACAGCTCGATTGGCTCGTCGCCGTCGACGTCGAAGAAGCTCTCCAGGTCTGCGCGGATCTGCGCACGTGATCGCCATAGTTTCGAGGCCGGTGACGGTAGTTTGGGCAGCACGTTCGCGCGCACCCACGGCCCGGCCCGCTCGGGATTGAATTCGGTTGATATGGCGTAGTATTCGCGGCCGTCTTCGTCGACCACCCCGATCGAGATCAACTCGATGTTGTACCCGTCGTCGATGAATTCAGTGTCGTAGAAATATCGCACTGCCGGCTACCCCGCACCGAACCCGGCGGCGAGCACGCTCGGCACTTGCTCCGGCGGTGGTGCTGGATGTACTTCTCGGTCCAGCTGCGCGTTGACCATGCGGTGCGAGGGTACCCGGGGCGTTCCGGCGATGGTGTACTGCAGCCACAACTTGGCCCGCACCACCGGGCGCCGCAGCTTCCGTTCGCGTTGCAGCGCGCGGCTCATCTTGTTCAGCCGGGTCATGTAGAGGTAGCGGGCCCACGGGGCTTGCGGGCGGGACAGCCGGATCGCCCCGATGACCAGCAGCGGGACGAAGAACATACCGATCAGGCCCGTCCAGACCTTGCCCTTGAGGACGACCAGCACTGCCAGCGGCAGCGTCAGCACCATCGCGAACACCAAACCGGCGCGCAGCACCACCGAATGGGTGGTGTCCTGCCACAGGCTGATGAAGAACATCAACGGATGCAGTCCCAGAACCAGCAGCCCGCCCACCGCGATCGCCGCGAAGACCGCGTCCACCGACGTCCGCCCATCCTCCTCCCAGTAGACGTCGGACAGGTGCAGGATCAGCGCGTACTCGTCGAGCACCAGCGCCGCGCCGATACCGAAAATGATTGCCGTGGCGGTGAATTCGGATTCGTTTCCGGTGACCGACAACGTCACCAGCGTGATGCCCGAGACCATCACCAGCAGCACGCCGACCACCACGTGGTGGATGTGCTTGGACCCGATCCGGATGTTGCGCGGCTCCCACCAGCGCGGCGTCCTGCCGGAGCCCGTGCGACGGCGGATCAGGCGCACGAAAGTCCGCGTCACGAAAAAGGTCAGGATGAAGGCGATCAGACAACACAACAGCGGTAGTCGGCCGCGACCGATGATGTCGTGTTCGAACCAGTGCAGCACGTTAAAAAAGCTACGCGTACTTGGCGCCGATGGCTGTCCACGACACCGATGGACGCGCCGGCACCGATAGGCTGTTCACCGACATGACTAGATGGCGCTGGCCCGACGCGGGCGGTTCGCGCGGGCAGGTGGCCACAGCGCAGCCGAACAGCTGGCGAAATGCCTGCTGGCTGCTGCTTCAGCTGCCGGCACTGGCGGCGCTGGGTTACGCCGGCTGGCGATTGATCGGGACCACGCCTTACCGGATCGACATCGACGTCTACCGCATGGGCGGTCAGGCCTGGTTGAACGGCCATCCGCTGTACAGCCACGACGTCAAGTTCCACACCCCGATCGGGTTGAACCTGCCGTTCACCTATCCCCCGCTGGCTGCCGTCTTCTTCGCGCCGTTCGCCTGGTTGGGCATGCCGGCCGCCAGCGTCACCATCACTCTGATCACGCTGGCGCTGCTGCTGGTCTCCACGATGATCGTGCTGACTGGGCTCGACGTCTGGACCGCCAGCCGTGCGGTTCCCGGACCTGCGTGGTTGCGCCGGTGGTGGTTGACGGCACTGATCGTGGCCTGGGCGACGCTCTACCTGGAGCCGATCATGGCCAACTTCGCCTTCGGGCAGATCAATGTCGTGCTGATGACGCTGGTGATCGCCGAGTGCGTGCCGCGTCGCACACCATGGCCGCGCGGGCTTCTGCTGGGCCTGGGCATCGCGCTCAAGCTGACGCCGGCGGTTTTCCTGCTGTACTTCCTGCTGCGCCGGGACCGTCGCGCCGTCCTCACCTCGCTGGCCTCCGTCGTGGCCGCGATCGCGGCCGGCTTCGCGCTGGCCTGGCAGGACTCGTGGGAGTACTGGACGCACACCGTGCGCAACACCGATCGGATCGGATCGGCCAGCCTGAACACCAACCAGAACATCGCCGGCACGCTGGCGCGGCTGGGACTCGACGAGCATCAACGATTTCTGCCTTGGGTCCTGGCCTGCTTCCTGGTGCTGGCGCTGACGGTCTGGGCGGCACGCCGGGCTCTACGCGCCGACGAACCGGTAGCGGCGGTCATCTGCATCGCCCTGTTCGGCCTCGCGGTGTCGCCGGTGTCCTGGTCGCATCACTGGGTCTGGATGCTGCCGACGGTGCTGGTCACGTCGGTGTTGGCCTGGCGGGGACGCAGCGTCGCGCTGGCTTTTGTCAGCGCGGCCGGGGTGGCCATGATGGTGTGGACGCCGATCGACCTGATGCCTAAGCATCACGAAGTCACCGCCTCGTGGTGGCGTCAACTGGTCGGCGCGTCATACCTCTGGTGGGCGCTGGCGACCATTGTCGCAGTGGGCGCTACCGTCGCCGTCCGGGGTGCCACCGCGGACGCGCCCGATGCGCCGAAGACGGCTGCGCCGGTGTCAGCCGTCAGCTGACCACCGCATAAAACCGCTACCCGGCCGCCGTCTCAGGAATCCGAGACGGCGGTACTTTTCCCGAGGGCTCCCCGCCGCTGCCGTTTTTCAGTGTTGCGGCATATATGTCGACATATTCCTGGTCGGACAGACCCATCAGTTCGTAGATCACTTCGTCGATGACGGCTCGTTCGATGAAGCGGTTGCCAGCCAGTCCTTCGAACCGGGAAAAGTCCATCGGCTTACCGAAGCGAACGGTGACCTTGCTGAACCGGAGCATCGAGGTACCGGGCGGGTTCACCTTGTTGGTACCGATCATCGCGACCGGAATCACCGGGACGCCGGTCTCCAGCGCCAAACGCGCCAACCCGGTCTTGCCCTTGTAGAGCCGGCCGTCGGGCGAGCGCGTGCCTTCGGGATACATGCCGAGCAACTTGCCTTGGTCCAGAACCCGCTTGGCGGTATCCAGCGCTGCCTGAGCCGCGTCGGCGCTGCTGCGGTCGATCGGCACCTGACCGACGGCGGTGAAAAACCACCGGCTCAACCAGCCCTTGAAACCGGTTCCGGTGAAATACTCCGACTTCGCGAGGAACGTGATCCGGCGCCGCTCCACGAGCGGCAGGTAGAAGCTGTCCATCACCGCCAGATGGTTGCTGGCCAGAATCGCCGGGCCGGATTGCGGGACATATTCCAGTCCTTCGATTTTCGGCCGACCAAGGATGGCGAGCAGCGGGCCGAGGAAGATGTACTTCAAAAGCCAGTACGCCATTGAACCTCCTACTCAGCCGCGCCAACCGTGTTCAGCGCCAAGAGTACCCACCGAGTGTGTGTGCGACCACATGACACTTGCGACTCGCTAACACTCCGCCACCGGTCGACCGATGTGGTAGGAATCCGCGGCTGCTAGTCCTCGACGGTGATGGTGATCGGCTGGTACCGACTCGTCGGCGCCGGCTCGTCGGCGGCCTCCTCATCGCCACCACCACTCGGCGGGCCGGCGGGTGGCGGCGGCGTCGGCCGGTCGACTTGGTCGACGACCGCCCGGATCACCGCCAGCAGGTTGACGCTGTGTTCGGCGATCACCGTCAGGAGCGGATGTTCGTCTCCGCTGACGATCGCAGCCAGCGCGCATACCGGACACCACACCTGTTGGCATTTGCCGGTGCCGGGCCCACCACCTACGGCGGCCGCCGCAGCCAGGCGGACCGCCGGGTCGATCTGGTCGAGAATTCTCTGCGCCAGTTTGCGTAGCTCCGGCCCGATGTCGGAGTGCGCGCCTGTCATTTGGGCCACACCTCCGGGTCGGGTCGAAATCGCACCGTCAATTCGCCACCGCGAAGATGCGCGTCCAGCACTGTGCATCGCCGTAGGACGGACGCCAGTCGAACTCTGCGTCGCATCCCGCCGGCACCGACGATCAAATCGTCGCCGACCCGGCCCAGGCTGAGCGCGCCGGAATCGATTTGCGGCAACTCTAGCCGCAAACGATAGACGGACTGCAGTCCCGAGCCGGATTCAAGATCCACCACCGGACGCAGCGGCCCCGGGGGCGCCGATCCGTCCCGGCGCCGCGCACTGTCCAGCAGTTCCGCGAGCGCTTTGGCGCCGATCGGCTCGCCGGCCAGGTGCGGGGTGAGGACCAGCGCCACATCACCGATCGCGGCGTCGAGCTCGTCGAGCACGACTCGCTGCTCACTGATTCGCTCCGAATACCAGTCGAAAGCCGGATGTGCCGGCAGGTTGCGGTATTCGTACGAATCATCTTGCATCAGGATCTGATTGACGATTAATTCCTCGACGCGCACACCCATCAGTGCCAGCGAACCGAGCGTCCGGATTGCCTCGGCCGCCACCACCCGCTCCGCGGTGAGCACCAGGTGCGCGCCCACCCGTGTCCCATCGGTCAGCAGTGCGCTGAGCTTTTCGACGCTGGCACTCATGCGTTCCAACAACTCCACCACGGCGGTGGAGCGCGCGTCGTTGGCACCTGCAGAAAGCCGGCGGTGCCGCGGCCATGCCCGCTCGACGTAAAGCGCGAACGTGGCCGGCAGGGTCAGCATCCGCAACGCGTCGGCGGTCGAGGCACAGTCGACCACCACGTGATCCCACTGTCCGCACCTGGCCAGCTCCCCGACCTCGTGCAGGCCGAGCACTTCCTGGACACCGGGCAGAGCCGAAAGTTCTTCCGGCGCAATATCTTCCAGATCTGATTCGGGAAAGCGACGGCCGAGTGTCTCGACTACGGTGCGCCACCGGGCCTCGAGTAGCGCCAAGGTGTCCATCGCCAGCACGTCGAGCGAACCGGTTTCGAGATCGGCCATCACGCGCACGGCGTCGCGGTGACCGTTCGGCGCGACCGTCACACCCAGTACATCGCCAAGCGAGTGCGCCTGGTCGGTGGAGACCAGCAGCACCCGATCACCGGCGCGCGCTTCATGCACGGCCGTTGCGGCCGCCAATGTGGATTTCCCCACCCCACCCTTGCCGACGAAAAGACTGATCCGAGATGAGGAGGGTGCTACCGATTCACCCAGACTCACTCAGCCTCGACTCGTTTCTTCAGGTCTTTCAATGCGGTGTCGGTCAACCTGCGCTCGGCTTTGCGCTTGAGCAGGCCGATCATCGGAATGGCCAGATCGACCGTGAGTTCGTAGGTTACCTCAGTACCAGATCCTTTGGGCACCAATCGATATACGCCATCCAGGGATTTGAGCAACGAGCTCGAGACCAGCGACCAGCTCACCGATTTACGGTCTTTGGGCCACTTATAAGAGAGCACCAGGGTGTCTTTGAGGACGCTGGTGTCCAGCACCAGCCGGGCCACCTTCGGGTTGCCGGCGCTGTCGGATTCGAGGACCTCGGCCTCCTTGTATTCCGTCACCCAATTCGGATAGGAGCCGATGTCGGCGATCACGTCCATCACCGTGCCGGGGTCCGCGTCGATATAGATCGTCTGGGAGGTCTTCTCCGCCACCTGATCGCTTCCTTCTCCGCGCTGCGCGGGTTGGGCTCCCCTGCCCGCCGGATACCTGCCGTGGTCAGCGGCCGTAGCCTGCGCCCACGGCAGAAACGGTACTCCCCGACAGAACTCAGGCCTGGTCAAGCACCGGAGAAACCCCGACCGGACGGGAGCTCTCCAGTGTCGTCTTCACTTCAAAGGCCATCTTCTTCCCCGCGACTCGACGCCGGTGCGTCATTTTCGCGAGGTTGAGCTTGGCCAGCTGCGACGGTGCCACCCCGGACGGCTCGGCGTGCAGAAAGTAGTGCAGCAATGCGCCACCCAGCATCGGTTCGAGCCAGATTTCCATGGTGCCGCGCAGTGGCCCGGCCACTGCCCATCGAACGCCCTGCGCCCCGCGATCTTGAGTGACTTCCAGCCGCAGATCAGGCCACCATCGCCGCCAGTTGGACGGATCGCCCACGGCGGCACCGATGCGCGCCGGGTCGGCGGCGACGTAGGTTTCGTCGGCAATTTGAAGGCTGTGCACGGCCACTAGCTTCACATACAACGATCCCAGCGGTACATCTCCGCCCGGGAGTCGCCCGCCGTCAACGGGCCCGGCAACCCCGTCTCGTCAACCGATAGGCTAACCATCGCTATTCGCCTGGAATCACTGAAGCGAGGTCAGAAAGAGTGCGCGAATTAACTGTTCCCGCCGGGTTCACGGTTGGCGAGCACGACAACATCGTGTCCACGGTGTTCGAGCACGAGCGCAACGACCCCGACGCGGTGATTTACCAGCGCCTGGTCGACGGAACCTGGACCGACGTGACGTGCGCGCAGGCAGCGGCCCAAATTCGCTCGACCGCACTGGGTTTGATCGCGGAGGGGGTGCGCCCCGGCGACCGGGTCGCCATCTTCTCGGCCACCCGCTACGAATGGGCGATTCTGGACCAGGCCATCCTCGCGACCGGTGCGGTCACTGTCCCGATCTACGAGACGTCGTCGGCCGAGCAGGTGCGCTGGGTGCTCAGTGACTCCGCGGCCGTACTCGTGTTCGCCGAGACCGACGCCCACGCGACGATGATCGCCGAGCTCGCCGCCGAGCTGCCCGAACTGCGACGGGTGCTGCACATCGAGGGCTCCGGGCCCAAGGCGCTCGACCAGCTCGAGCAGGCCGGCGCATCGGTCGACCCGGCCGAGCTCATCGCTCGCGTCGAGGCGCTGCGCAGCGACGACCCGGCGACGTTGATCTACACCTCGGGCACCACCGGTCGCCCGAAGGGCTGCCAGCTGACCCATGCGAACTTGGTCTACGAGACCCGCGGCACCAAGGAGGTGCTGCCGACGCTGCTGCAAAAGGGTGAGCGGCTGCTGGTGTTCCTGCCGTTGGCCCATGTGCTGGCCCGGGCACTGACGTTGTGCGCGTTTCACAACAAGGTCGTCGTCGGATTCACCAGTGACATCAAGAATCTCGTGCCGATGTTCGGGGTCTTCAAGCCGACGGTCGTGGTGTCGGTGCCGCGGGTGTTCGAGAAGGTCTACAACACCGCCGCGCAGAACGCTGCCAGCGACGGCAAGGGCCGCATCTTCGAGATGGCCGCGCAGACCGCGGTCGACTGGAGCGAAGCATCCGACCGCGGCGGTCCGGGTCTGCTGCTGCGGGCCAAGCACGCGCTGTTCGACAAGCTCGTCTACTACAAGCTGCGCGCCGCGCTCGGCGGCGACTGCCATGCATCCGTGTCCGGCGGCGCTCCGCTGGGCGCCCGCCTGGGCCACTTCTACCGCGGCGTCGGGCTGACCGTCTACGAGGGTTACGGGCTGACCGAAACGAGCGCGGCGATCACCGTCAACCAGGTGAGCGCAGTGAAGATCGGCACAGTCGGAACGCTGTTGCCGGGCAACAGCATCCGCATCGCCGATGATGGCGAGTTGCTGCTGCGCGGCGGCGTGGTGTTCCACGGCTACTGGCACAACGACCAGGCCACCAGCGAGTCCTTCGAGGACGGCTGGTTCAAGACCGGAGACCTGGGCGCCGTCGACGAAGCCGGATTCCTGACGATCACCGGCCGCAAGAAGGAAATTATCGTCACGGCGGGCGGAAAGAACGTCGCCCCAGCCGGTTTGGAAGATCGGTTGCGGTCCCATCCGCTGATCAGCCAGGCCATGGTGGTCGGGGACGCGAAACCGTTCATCGGGGCGCTGATCACCATCGACCCCGAGGCCATCGAAAGTTGGAAGCAGCGCAACGGCAAGCCCGCCGGGGCGTCGGTCGCAGATCTGGCCAGCGACCCTGATCTGCTCGCCGAGGTAGACGCGGCTGTCAAGCAGGCCAATCTGTCTGTGTCGCATGCGGAGTCGATTCGCAAGTTCCGCATCCTGCCGGTCGACTTCACCGAGGACACCGGGGAGCTGACCCCGACGATGAAGGTGAAGCGCAAGGTGGTCGCCGAGAAGTTCGCCGACGATATCGCGGCCATCTACGACAAGGGTTAGCCCCGGATCAGGTCGGACAGTCGCCCGGCCAGGTCATCCCACCGCCACTGCGCGGTGATCCACTCGCGGCCGGCGGCGCCCATCGCGGCGGCGCGATCCGGGTCGGCCAGCAACTCGCTGACGGCGTCGGCGATCTGCCGCACTGAACGGCCGTCGATCACCATCCCAGTCTTGTTGTGCTGCACAGTTTCTGGTGCGCCTCCAGAGGATCCGGCGATGACCGGCACCCCGCTGGCCGATGCTTCCAGGAACACGATGCCGAGCCCCTCGACGTCCAGCCCGGCGCCGCGGGTGCGACACGGCATGGCGAACACATCAGCCATCGCGTGATAGGCGGGCAGGTCGGCGGACGGAACGCCGCCGGTGAAGGTGACGTGATCGGTGACGCCGAACTGCTCGGCCAGCCCGCGCAGCGTGTCGAGATATGGGCCGCCGCCGGCGATCACCAGCGCGGCGCCGTCAACCCGTTGCCTGATCGACGGCAACGCCCGGATCAGCATGTCCTGCCCTTTGCGCGGCACCAGCCGGGACAGGCACACCACGGTGGGGCGCTGCCCCAGTCCGTAGCGGGCACGCATCTCGGTGCGACTGGCCGGATCCGGCCGGAATCGGCCGGTGTCGACGCCGGGCGGCAGGTGCTCCAGTGCGGCTTTCGGCCCGAACGCCGAGGCGAAACGCCCTCGCGTGTAACGGCTGACGTAGGTGACGACGTCGCTGTCGTCGCCGATGCGGCGCAACACCGATCGGGCGCCCGGCAGCATCGACCACCCGACCTCGTGGCCATGTGTGCTTGCCAGCACTCGTTTGGCGCCGGCGTGGCGGGCGCGCGCGGCGAGCAGACCCAAGGGTGCGGCGGCCCCGAACCAGACGGTGTCGATGCCGTGCTCACCGATCAGCCGTCGCATCCGGGCGTCGACGGTGGGTACGGGCAGCATGAGAGTTCCGGGATGCCGCACGACCTGATATCCGGCCGTTCGGGCGTCGAAGGCGTCGGCGTCCTTCCACTGCGGCGCATACACCGTGAGCGTGTGTTCTCCGATGGCGGCCAACCGCGTCACCAGATCAACCAGATACGACTGGATGCCGCCACGCCGAGGCGGAAAGTCGTTGGTTACCAGCAGGACCCGGGACACCTACGAAGGCTAGCGTGACGCCGCAGCGCTCAGCGCGTCGGCTGACGGCTCAGCCATCGCTGCCAGTCGGCGACTATTTCGGCATCGTGGCTGCCCAGCACGTCGTGGACGGCGGTAGGCAGATCGGAGTGCCGGTCGCCGCATGCGGCCTGGTAAAACGCGCGCAGCGTCAGCGGCCCGCGGGTGTCGGCGACGAACAGCGCGAACAACCAGGCCCGGTCGTAGGCCTGGGATCGCTGCGGCCCCGGTCCGGCCAGATCGGCGTCGGACGGCAAAGCTGTTGGAGGCGCGATCTCCGGCAGCGGGCTGTGCGGCCGTGCGACGTAGTCGGCCACGCCTTCGGTGAGCCATCGAGGCGCATCCAGCGCGGTGTCCGCGCGGGCCGCATAATGAAAAAGCTCGTGGGTCAACACAATTCGCAGTGCACGCTCAGTCATTCCCGCTGCGCCGGGGGCGAAGACGATCCGCTGGCCGAGCGCCGCCCGCTTGGCCGGATCGACCCGGTCAGCGACGGCGATCGCCGCGATGTCAGCCCACTGCGCAGCCGACCCGCCGCCAGCTTTGGCCTCGAATTGCTGCTGTGAGCCGGTGGCGACGACGTCGATGTCGTGGGGCCAGTCGGTGCCCCAGAACGCCTCGACGGCGTCGATGGCCTGGCCGATGTCCGCGGCGACGCGAGTCAGCAGAACCTGCTCGCGGGACCCGCCGAGATTGGTTGTCCGCAGCAGGCGGTCGCCGACCTCGAGACCCGACGCGCTGACCGACGGTGGCCGGAGTGGCGGCGTTGGAGAGTGCTGGCTGGGCCGGGTCGTCAGATAGCCGCCGAGAACCAACTCGACGAGCAACAGGCAGGCCAGCAGCCGCCGCCCGGCGTTAGTAGCGGCGGGCGTCGTAGATCGGGCCGGAAGAGTTCATCGGCACTACCCGGACCGGCACACCGTAGGTGGACGAGTGGACCATCAGGCCGTCCCCGATGTAGAGACCGGCGTGCGAGGCGTCGGAGTAGAAGGTCAGCACGTCGCCGGGCTGCAGGTCGGACAGCGACACCGGCTGTCCGCCGTGGGCCAGGGCCTGGCTGGAGTGCGGCAGCGCGATGCCGGCCTGCTGGAACGCCCACATCACCAGTCCGGAGCAGTCGAAACCGCCGGGC
>CBAAAS010000019.1:0-13804 GCA_964658855.1 uncultured Mycobacterium sp. | reverse complement strand
TATCTCGAAGACGTTGCCGGCACGGGAACTGGTCGCCGCGTTGGAGGCGGTGCATGCCGGCGAGGCGGTCGTCAGCGATGCCCCGCCGCGGGCGCGCAGTGCGGTCGGGCTCGACTGGCCCGGACGTGGTGAAGGGCTCAGCGATCGAGAGTCGGAAATTCTGGCCCTCATCACCCAGGGCAAGAGCAACGCCGACGTCGCCCGGTTGACCTACCTCAGCCCCAACACCGTGAAGTCCTACATCCGCACGATCTACCGAAAGATCGATGTCGGCAGCCGTACTCAAGCGGTCCTCTGGGGCGTGGAGCATGGTTTCACTCCCGACCACCACCGCATCGAGCACTGGCGCGGTGGTCCGTAATCCGATTTCTCGAGGTTCACCCGTGACACCACCGTTTCGGATTGCGTTGGCCGGTAAGACTTTCGGGCTCGGCGTGCAGGTCAGCGAGGCGACCGACTTGTCGGCCGCCGTGGTGGCGTTGGGTTTAGCTCCGCCGCGGCCAACCGTGGTTGTCGTCGGCGGGGCCGCAAGCCTGGACGATGCCCGCATCGATGGCCTGCGGCCGATGTTCACGACGGGCATCGCGCCCGTGATGCAGCGGTTCGGAGCAGTCGGGGTCGACGGCGGAACCCCGTTCGGTGTGATGCGCCTGTTCGGAGAGGCCCGTGCCGCCGCGACGCCCGACTTCCCGCTCGTCGGCGTGGTGGCCGCCGGCCCGGTGCAACTGCCGCACGACCGGGCCTTCACCCATGCCGAGACGGCGCTCGACGCCCATCACACACACTTTGTGATCGTGCCGGGCGACAACTGGGGCGACGAGGCGCCCTGGATCGCCCGTGCCGCAACCGTTCTCGCCGGGGCGGCACCGTCGATCACTGTGCTCATCGGGGGCGGACGGATCGCGTACTCAGATGTTCACCACAGCGTGGAAGCGGGTCGGCGGGTCCTTGTCGTTGCGGGTTCTGGCGGCACCGCCGACGCGCTGGCCGACGCCGTCGCAGACCAGCGAGCGTCGGCACTGATCGAGTCGGGGCTGATTCGGGTAGTTCGCGTCGATCAGCCGAATCACTTGGCCGAGTTGCTCACCGAGGCTCTTGGCTGACGAGCAGTCCCCTGCAACCTAGCGCCGACGAGTGGCTGCCAGTATGTCCTCGAGATCGGGATCGTTCCAGCCCTGTATTCGCAGCGCCGCAGTGGACTCCTGGTTGTACGGCCGGTCGAAGACGACGTGGAGCCAGCGGGCCTGTCCATCATTGGTGTCGATCTCGGGGCGGTCGTCGATCAACGCGATTCCGTCGTGGCGGTATTTTCGCTTGTCGATGATGGCCTCGCTGACGACGAGATCACCGAAACGTGGCGCGAAGTGCCGGTCCAGCCAAGCGAGTTTGTTGCGGGCGGAATCGCTATTCCTGGACAACGGTGCTGAGCAGATCTGCGGTTGGTAGCCGGCGTCGATCAGGCGCTGCCAGCCATCTAATGCGTTGTCTACCAGTGGCAAATTCAGAAAGAAGTCCGGCCGGCTGGTGATGTCGCGGACGTGCTCCGCGTGCGTCTGGTAGTCCTCGGATATGTAGAAATGCGTCCGGGCGACACGCTCGATCTCCGGCGGAAGTTGATCCACTACGGCAGCATCGAAATCCGCCAGCACACCATCCATGTCGACCAAAATGACGTTGTCGGGGCCACCGTCAGCCATCGCATCAGTGTGGCATGCTCGCTACCCGCCGGGCGCCGCGAGTTGAAGGCCCGATAGAAATGCTCGCGCCTCATCGAGCACGGTCGCAGCCGTCTTCGCCGTCGAGTCGATGAGAATCGCGGGTATACCGGTGAACGGTGCCAGGACTTTCAGGCCTGCGCCCACAAAGTTGAAGAACCGCAACGTCTCTCGGTGCTGAACAACGATGAAATCCGGTGTCTCGTATTTGTCGCCGAGCGGGTCGGCCGCGATCCGGCTGAAGGCGAGCTGCGGATCGGCCGTCAGATAGATGATCGCCGACGGGCGCTCCAGCTCCGACGTCCGCAACAGCTGATCCGTCTCCTCGTAGGTGACGCCTTGCACCGCGCCGAAAATGAAGTTGTCCATCCAGCCGCGTTGGGACAGCACAATGGGATGCGCGTGGCGCCAATTTTGAATGAGGCAGCTGGTCAAACGGGCGTCGGTCGCGAACAACAGGCGATCGGTGTGGACGTCGCCGAACGCCGTCCCGTTTCCCGACACATTCAGTAGCTCGCGCACGAATGCATGGTGAGGTAACCGGAATTGGAAGCCGCCCAGCTCGCTGGACAGTGCCCGCAGCAACGTTGTCTTGCCGGCGCCGTCCAATCCGGTAATCGTGATCCACGGCGCGGGCTGACGTATCACCGGGGCACCTGATTGTGCGGGATCGCCGCTAGCGGGTGGCCGTGTCGGGGGTGCCGGTGCGAATCACTTGCAATCCGACGCTGGCGACGAACTGAGGGATGTCGCGGACGAATATCCGGTCGTATTCGGCGATATCGGGATACTGCTCCAACAGGTCCGGCCACGGGATCAGGTAAGGACTTTCCTTGCGGCCCTTCGCCTCCTTGAGCAACCGTTTGGTGTCGTCCTCGTTTTCGCCGACCGGCATGGGAATCAATACCCAGTGATCGGCGCGGCGTTCCCGCTCCCACCGGTCGTGCTCGTCGATGGCGAGCTGCTCCACTTCCTGCGCCGTGAATTCGAAATCCCTTGCATCCCAATCACGTAGCGGCGACAGTACGCAGCCGATGCTGGTCAACTTGGCGACGATGTCGCGCGCCTGGTCGCGGTTGGACTGCTTGAGGGACCCGGCGAGGTCCTGCCACGGCGTCGCCGGTTTGCCCTCGGAGATCTGCTGGGCACGCCACCGCTCGTGGATCGCCTCGGCCAGTGGCTCATACGAGCCGCCCTGTAACAACTCAACGGAGCATGCTTTGTCCATCGTGGCGAATACCTCCAGTTGTGCGAGCGCGCCGGCGTCCTTGGCGTCCGCTAGAAGCTCCGCGACTCCCTGGGGCCGCGACAGTGCCAGCACCACCGGAACAGGCGGATGGAGTCGGTGCAGTTCGTGGTGCAACTGTAACGCCGTCTCAAACGCCTGCCGGTCCTTATAGGCGGTGACGTAGGCGCGGCTGATGGGTGGTGTTGCCGGATCTAGGTGGTGTGCGGGCAGTTTTTCGCCGATGTGCTCCGCGCTTGCCTCGAACAACGTGAATTCACAGTGCTTTTTCAGCGCGGGATGCTGGCTCTTCAGCGCCGCGACGCTGCTTTCGGGATTCTGACCCAGGACGGTGACAAGCAACGGCGTCTTCTTGTCGCCGGTGTCGTACCAGAGGCGCGCCGCGTGCCAGACAAGCCAAACCCCAAGGGGATCCAGGTGTCCCACCAGGATGTGCGGTCGAGCGCCTGTCGTGTCGAAGGGGAACTGCTTCAACATCTCGCGCGCACCGATCTCGTCGATATTGAAGAAATCCACCCACGACTCTTCGTTGCTCTGCGCCTGTTGCATGCGGAGCAGGGAGCAGTAGCCGGGATCGCTGATGCGGGCAAGACACCCCGCCTGGGCGGAACCGGCTCCGGGCAATTTCCGCCACGTGGCGACGATCTGGGTGTTGACCGCATCATCGTCAGCGATGGCCAGAACGCGGCGGGCGCGGTGAGCTCCGGCAGCCTGCAAGGTCTTTGGCCGCTGGGCGTCGCCGATGATCACCGGGACCCCCACACTCCGGCACAGTTCGATATTCGGGTTGGCGATGTCCTTCTCGATGACCACAACCTGAATGTGTTGGTCGCGAAGGTGTCTGACAAAGATCGGGCCCACGTACTGACCGAGACCGCAGATCACCACGTGACGGCGCATGGTCGGGATACGCATTTGCTGAATGCGGTCGCGGAACAACGATGCCAACGCGCTGTACCCGGCCCAGCCGGCAACCAGGGGAGCCAGGAAACGACTGACGTTGAGCTGCCACGGGATGACTCGATCGTTCGGGGAGTTGGCCAGGAAGCCCTTCAGACTCCAGTAGAAGGCGAAAGCTATGTCGCCGGCGGTGGGATGAGCTGTGGCTTTGTACTCCCACCACCCCCAGAACCCGAATACGAAGGCGGCAATCCCGGCGACCGCCAGAATCCACCAGTGATAGGTCGCGATCTGGTCGGCGAGCCAGCGCCACGCGGAGCGGATCCGCCCGTCGGGCCGGCGACCCGCCGGCAATCGAATGGCCGGGGTCGTGGTCTCGTTTGTGGTCACGGGCGACCTCCGGCTGTCGCAGTGTCGGCGTCAACAGGATTGGAACACAAAGCCGGCGTCCGCGCCTCGACCTTGGTTCGACGCTTTGCTGGAGATTCGACGCGAAGACGGAGCTCGCGTGCCTCGGCGTGAGACGCTTGCCGTCACGGCAGTTCAACGAGGTGCGACATGACACGACGCGGGAGAACCTACAGCCGATTTCGAAATGCTTTGGCAGCACTCATTATCCTCGCGATGGCCGTGGCCGTCGGCTGGCAGTATTTCCGCGACTCCACGAGCCCGCAGTCCGACGCGGGGCCGTCACCGACGGCGACCCCGAACTACGACGCGGCCCGCCGGCAGATGGAGGCACTGCCCGTCCACGGTTGGGACCGGGTCAGCGACTTCCAGCGACTCCGGTTCGGTGAGGCGTGGAGCGACGACGTCAACGTCGAGTTCGGCCACAACGGGTGCAACACCCGCGACGACATCCTGCGCCGCGATCTGGCCGAGCTACAGGTGCGGCCCGGAACCTGCTTCGCGCAGAGCGGGGTGCTGCACGACCCCTATACCGGGGCGAGCATCGACTTCGTCCGCGGGCCCGACACGTCGTCGACCGTGCAGATCGACCACGTGGTGTCGCTGTCCGACGCTTGGTACAAGGGTGCGCGCCTCTGGGACGACCAGCGTCGCCGCGACTTCGCCAACGATCCGCGAAATCTGCTGGCCGTAGGCGGAAAGGTCAACTTCGACAAGGCTTTTCGCGATGTCGGGTCTTGGCTGCCGCCGAACGGTGTCTTTCGGTGCGCGTTCGTCGCCCGCGTTGTCGAGGTGAAGACGGCCTACCAGCTGTGGGTGTCGGGCAACGAGAAAGACGCGCTGCGCCGGGTGCTGCGCGACTGCTAGCCCGCCAGCTCGACCAGGCCCAGCCCAGGGGTCAGCGCATGGGTCATCGGTACGTCGTGCGGCTCGTGCGGCACCTCGTCGACCAATTCCTCGTCGCGGACCACGGCGATCAACCGCGCCTGCGGATCCCGCAGCACCAGCGTGCGGTCGTAGAAGCCACGGCCGCGGCCCAGTCGCGCCCCGGCGCGGTCGACGGCGAGAGCCGGAACAAAAACGACACCGGCCTCGGCGACGGTCACCGCCGGCAGCCACGGCCCGGCAGGCTCGAGCAGCCCGAACCGCGCGGTCACCAACTGCCCGGGCCGGTATTCACCCCATTGCAGCGCCACCGATTCGTCGTCGGCGGTCGTGCGCGCGACTGGCAGCAGCACCCGGTCGGCACGGCGTAGCAGCGCATCCAGCAGTTCGATGGACCCTGGCTCCGCGCCGACGGGGACGTAGGCGCACACCGTGCCCCCGTCGATCGTCAGCCCGCCCACATGGTCGACCAGCGCGGACGCGTGCTCGGCCCGGACGTCGTCGGACACCGCGCGACGGGCGGCCAACAGCCGTTCTCGCAATGCGGCCTTGCCCTCGGTCGCCACAAGGTCAACGATATGGTTTCAACAATGGCTACCTCACCCATTTCGGTTCCCCGCACGGCGATCGTGCCCGCGGCCGGTTTGGGCACCCGTTTCCTGCCCGCGACCAAGACCGTGCCCAAGGAACTGTTGCCGGTCGTCGATACGCCAGGCATCGAACTGGTGGCGGCCGAGGCGGCCGGCGCCGGGGCCGAACGACTGGTGATCATCACCTCCGAAGGCAAAGACGGCGTCGTCGCGCACTTCGTCGAAGACCTGGTGCTGGAAGGCACGCTGGTGGCCCGCGGCAAGGACGCCATGCTGGCCAAAGTCCGCCGCGCCCCGGCCCTGATCAAGGTCGAGTCCGTCGTACAGTCCGAGCCGCTGGGTTTGGGGCACGCGATCAGCTGCGTCGAGCCGGTGCTGTGGGACGACGAAGACGCGGTCGCGATCCTTCTTCCCGACGACCTGGTGCTGCCGACCGGCGTGCTCGAGACGATGTCGAAGGTGCGCGCCCAGTACGGCGGCTCGGTGTTGTGTGCCATCGAGGTGACGCCCGAAGAGATCAGCTCCTACGGCGTTTTCGACGTCGAGCCGGTACCCGGAGCGGACAAGGACGTCCTCAAAGTCAACGGCATGGTGGAAAAGCCGAAGGCCGAAGATGCGCCGTCGTTGTATGCCGCAGCGGGCCGCTACATCCTCGATCGCGCCATCTTCGAAGCGTTGCATCGCATTCAGCGTGGTGTCGGTGGCGAAATGCAGCTGACCGACGCGATCGCGTTGCTGATCGACGAGGGGCACCCGGTGCACGTTGTGGTTCACCGCGGGTCCCGACACGACTTGGGAAATCCCGGCGGCTACCTCAAGGCTGCGGTTGACTTTGCCTTGGACCGTGACGACTACGGGCCAGATCTACGGCGTTGGCTGGTGACTCGACTGGGTCTGGCCGAAGGCTGATCGCCGCCCGATCGACGATGCAGGCCGCCTGCGGCCTGAGGAGGAGGCGGGCCGAAAGGCCAAGCGCCCGACCGACGAGAAAGGCGCGCTGTGCGTTCGGTGGAGGAGCAACAAGCCCGGGTGACGGCCGCCGCGGTGGCGCCGAGGCCGGTGCGGGTGGCTATCGCCGAGGCGCAAGGGCTGCTGTGCGCCGAAGAAGTTGTGACCGAACGACCGCTGCCCGGTTTCGACCAGGCCGCCATCGACGGTTACGCGGTTCGCAGCGTCGACGTACTCGGCGTGGGAGAGGCCGACCCGGCCGACGAACAGCCAGACGACGATGGCGAGGCACCCGATTCGGGGCCGAGCCGCGGCGGCGTGACCCTGCCGGTGATGGGCAGCGTGCAGGCCGGCGCTCGGACACCCAGCAGATTGCAGCCGGGACAGGCTGCGCGGGTGCAGACGGGCGCGCCGCTGCCGACGCTGGCCGACGCGGTGTTGCCGTTGCGCTGGACCGACGGCGGCCAATCGCGGGTGCAGGTGCTGCGCGGTGTGCGGTCGGGCGCCTATGTGCGACGCACGGGCGACGACGTCCAACCCGGTGACGTCGCCGTGCGGGCCGGGACGATCATCGGCGCCGCCCAGGTCGGGTTGCTGGCCGCGGTGGGCCGCGACCGGGTGCTGGTGCATCCGCGTCCGCGGGTCTCGGTGCTGGCTGTCGGCGGCGAACTGGTCGACATCTCGCGCACCCCGGGCAACGGCCAGGTCTACGACGTCAACTCCTATGCGCTGGCGGCTGCCGCTCGAGATGCGGGCGCCGAGGTCAACCGCGTCGGCATCGTCAGCAGCGATGCGCGGGAACTCGGCGAAGTCGTTGAGGGACAGGTGAATCGCGCCGAGATCGTGGTGATCGCCGGCGCGGTCGGTGGCGCGGCGGCCGAGGCGGTGCGGTCGGTGCTTTCCGAGCTCGGCGAGATGGAAGTCACCCGGGTCGCCATGCATCCCGGCTCCGTGCAGGGCTTCGGGCAACTCGGCCGTGACGGGGTGCCGACATTCTTGTTGCCTGCCAATCCGGTCAGTGCCTTGGTGGTGTTCGAAGTGATGGTCCGGCCGCTGATCCGGTTGTCGCTGGGTAAGCGGCAGCCGATGCGCCGGGTGGTGCAGGCACGCACGCTGTCGCCGATCACGTCGGTGGCGGGGCGCAAAGGCTTTCTGCGAGGCCAGCTGATGCGCGATCAGGACACCGGCGAATACCTGGTGCAGGCGTTGGGCGGCGCGCCGGGCGCCTCGTCGCATCTGCTCGCGACGCTGGCCGAGGCGAACTGCCTGGTCGTGGTTCCCCGTGAGGCAGAGCAGGTCCGCACCGGTGAGGTCATCGACGTCGCGTTTCTGGCTCAGCGTGGCTGAGCGACTCTTCTCGTGACCATGTGGCGCTCCAACTCCCTACACCCTGGCTGGCCCACCGCGGTGGGGCCGTTGCGAGTGGCTGCCGGTGTGATCCGGCTGCGCCCGGTGCGCCTGCGTGATGCCGCGCAATGGAGTCGGGCCAGACTGGCTGACCGCTCGCGGCTGGAGCCTTACGAGCCCAGCACCGAGGCGGATTGGATTGCGCGACACTCGATTTCGGCGTGGCCGACGATCTGTTCCAGCCTGCGGGCCGAAGCCCGCAAAGGTCGCATGCTGCCCTATGTCATCGAATTGGACGGCCAGTTCTGCGGGCAGTTGACGATCGGGAATGTCACTCACGGGGCATTGCGGTCCGCCTGGATCGGTTACTGGGTGTCCGGTTCGATGACGGGCCGCGGCGTGGCCACCGGCGCCCTGGCATTGGGTCTCGATCACTGTTTCGGTCCGGTCAGGTTGCATCGGGTGGAAGCCACCGTGCGGCCGGAGAACGCGGCGAGCCGGGCGGTACTGGCGAAGGTCGGGTTCCGCGAAGAGGGCCTGCTGCGCCGCTACCTCCAGGTCGACGGCGGCTGGCGTGATCACTTGCTGGTGGGCCTGACCGTCGAAGAGGTCTACGGGTCGGTGACGTCGGCGCTGGTACGCGACGGGCACGCCCGTTGGGCGTAGCCGGTATTAGTCGGTCAAATGCGCGCGGCGTGTCGTGTTACAAACGTGACATTTGTGACTAATGATGCTCGTTAGCGGCGTCGTCAACAGGCCACGCCTGGCGGGGAAAGGAGCGGGTCGCCATGCCAAGCATCCCGCAATCATTGCTTTGGATCTCACTCGTGGTGCTCTGGCTGTTCGTGCTGGTTCCCATGCTGGTGAGCAAGCGCGACGCGGTGCGGCGCACCAGCGACGTCGCACTGGCAACCCGCGTGCTCAACAACAGCACGGCGGCCCGGCTGATCAAGCGCGGCAAGCCGGCGGCCGGGCATCGCAGTGACCCCGACTGGCAGCCCGACGAAGACCAGTACGACGAATCTGACGACACCGATGCCGATACGGACGAGGACGAAGACGCCCTGCCGACGCGCGTCATGGCCACCGTCGCCGCCCCGCTGTCTGTTGAGGAGACCGGCCCGGATTACCTCGACGTCGACGTGATCGACCCGGACTCGGCCGCGCTGCCGGTCGGTCGCGCAGTCGTTGACGCTGAGCCCGCAGATGAGACCGACACCGAGGTCAATCTTGCCGTCGAGTACGACGATGAGGGCGAAGCCTTCGACGACGACAACCAGTACGAATACATCGATGACACCTCGGGTATTCCGGTCGCCGAGGAGCCGCCGATGACCGCGTCGTCGGCGTCTGACCGGCGGCATCGCTACGACGCCAACAAGGCCGCCGCAGTGACCGCCCGTAAATACGCCGCCCGCAGGCGGGTGCTGATGGTCATGGCGCTGACGTTGGTGCTCTCGGCGATGACAGCGTTCCTGCTCACCTCGTCTGCATGGTGGTTCTTCAGCATCGTGTCCGCGGTGACCGTGCTCTACCTGGGCTACCTGCGCAAGCAGACCCGGATCGAGGAGCGCGTGCACCGGCGGCGGAGTCAGCGGATGGCACGCTCGCACCTGGGCGTGGAGAACACCTACGACCGCGAGTACGACGTGGTGCCGTCGCGGTTGCGACGGCCCGGCGCGGTGGTCTTGGAGATCGACGACGAGGACCCGGTCTTCGAGCACCTCGACTACGCGCCGCATGCGCGGGAGTTCCACTGGGACTTGGCGCGGGCGGTCGGCCAGTAGCGTTTCGGCGACGCCAGCCGCGACTGGTAGCCTGATCTACCGGTCAGGGGCTATAGCGCAGTTGGTAGCGCGTCTCGTTCGCATCGAGAAGGTCAGGGGTTCGATTCCCCTTAGCTCCACAGAGTTTGAGCAGTTCAGGACGTATGTAGCTCGCTAGCGGATTTTCGCCGTCCGCAGAGCGTCCGCAGTAACTTCTATCGCTTCGTTCAGGTCGCTCGATCAACAGGTTGATGCACTTTGGGCCCCGGATGTCGATGGTGCACGCGTCTACTCCGACAAGCTCTCTGGCACATCCGACCCACGAAGAGCGTCCCGGCCCTAACGCACTGCTCGACTACGCACCCGAGGGTGACGCGATTGTCGTTGTCAGCATCGACCGTCTGGGCCGCTGGGTGATGGCGACTATTCGTGAGCTTGGGGAGACGCGGCATCGTATTGCGCTCGCTGCGAGAGGCATCGACACAGCGACCGTGGCGGCGGGTCGGCAAACGCAGTTGCAGCCGCCCTGGGTGTCTCGGGTGCCGCGATCTACCGCCTGTTGGCCGAGGACGCGTGCTCTTGACCATGAGCACGCCGAACCTACGGGGGCCAGATGTCCAGCAGTCGCCGCACCAGTTGGTTCCGGCAAAACATGAACGACGTCAACGCCAAAGGCGGTCCAGGCGCAGGGTTTACGCCGTTCTAGGGCTGCCCACAGTTGATTTTCAGCAAACAGCGTTAAAGTCCGCGCATGAAAATGGCCGTCAGAGCGATGGTGCTCGCCGCATCGTTCGGTATGGCTGCAACGCCCTCGGTTTCAGCGCCAACCCAGGCCCAAGCCTTTGTTGCCGTACCTTCTTACTGCCACAGGCTCGCAAGGGCTTACAGAGACAATCCGAACGTCAGAGTCCCGATGTACTGCATGGACTCGATGTGGATGCCAGGAGTATTACCACGGGGCTATGTTCCCCACGATGCTCCACCGGGCTATTTCTATTGGCCGTGCTGTGATCCACCACCAGATTCCCCACCGCCGCGGCCACCGGGTGACGAGCCACGGGTACCCGATGAACCGGGTGACCCTCCACCGCCGCCGCCCGACGCACCTGAATCGACTTCGCCGTGAAGATACTCTCAGGTACCGCGACCACGGTGTTGACGGCGGTGCTGATCGCCTCTCCCGCAACGGCTTACGCAGACTGTGGAGACCCCGGCCAAGACCCCTGTGCCGGACCCGTGCCCACCGTCGATCAGGTGGTCGCGATCATGGCCGAGTTGACTGACCCGAATAAGCCCGCCGCCCACAAGGGTGACATCGTCACGCCCGCATTCTCGCCCGACGAAGCCGGCACGATTGATAATCATCTTCGCCGAATGGACGCGGTCCACATCGTGCCGCTGCCATTCGTCGTGACCGACATTCAGCCCGCACCGGACAATTTCGCGGGAGCCACCTTGGCCACCGCCGGGTCGTTTCATCAAAGCAGCAAGGCCAAGCCCATCGTGCTCGTCAATCAACACGGGCACTGGTTCCTCACTCACGACAGCGCCATGACTGAGATGAACGCCTTCTGGTACAACGCCCGTCGCGACGACTAGAGCCGCAGATGTTCTGGAATCGTCATGGACTCGTTCGCATCGAGCAGGGCGCTTCAAGCCTGCTACGTCGTTCATGCGTCGAATGCCGGTGCTACGAAACGTTTTAGCACCTGCCGCTCGACCCGACTGTTCCCCGCGGGCCAATAAGCCAACGACACCACCAGTCGCACAATCCATTGCGCCGCTTGCGGATCGGCGTCGGTGATGCCGGTGAGTTCGGCGGCGAGATGCGCCAACACGGGTGAGGAGTGCAACTCGCCAAGTTCGGGCGAGTAATTAGAGCTGAACATCAGCCGCCGAATGGGTTCCGACCTCATCTGTTCCAGAGCCACGGTGATGGCGGTGATAACGCGCTCAGGCCCACTTAGTCCATCGACTGCATGTCGAACGGTGTCGATAACGCTTGCAGACAGGCGCAAGAGCACTGCGTCGCGTATCTGGGCCTTGCCTCCGGCGTAGCGGTAGATGGTCGCCCGTGAGCAGTGGACCTTTGACGCGAGAGTGTCGATATCGAACGCATCGAACCCATGTCGGACGACGAGCTCCGTTGCGGCAGCGTAGATCCGATCAGCGGCCGCCGTTCGCCGGTCTCCACCAACGACCCAGTCGTCTCGAACCATCGGGCTCACCTCCGCGTGTCATCGACACCGTATCTTCTCAGATTTGAGACGAATTGGACTCAACGTTTCACTATCGGCGCAGGTGAATGCGAACCCGTGAGACGGTCGGGGTACCTGCCGCGAACGGCAGATCGCAACATCGGGGACATCCATTGACGTCGGCCGTCCGTGCCGCTCAGCCTGTACCCATGACCTCGGTGGATGGCGCGCTCGGCCTCGCACTGTTCGACGATCAGTACATCCAAAATCCGTATCCGCTCTACGAGCAGATGTATCAAACAGGTCCCGTCCATCGGATCGCACGATCCGGCTTTTACGCGGTGAGCAGTTGGGAGGCCGTCAACGAGGCCGTCGCACGGTGCGGCGACTTCTCGTCCAACCTGACCGCGACGATGATGTACCAACCCGAAGGAACCGTGGCCGCCTTTGACATCGGGGAACTCGGGGGAGCCGTGCAGGCTCTGGCCACCGCCGACGAGCCGGCACATTCGCTACATCGAAAATTGCTGCTGCCGCAACTTGCTGCCAAGCGCATCCGTGCCTTCGCGCCGTTTATCAGCGAGACCGCCACTCACCTTTGGAACACCAACGTCCACGGCGGCCAGATCGAGTGGATGAGTGCGATGGCCAACCGGCTGCCGATGATGATCGTCGGTCGCATCATCGGCGTCCCGGATGCCGACATCGACAAGCTCACCCGATGGGGATACTCGGCGACCCAAATGGTCGAAGGGCTGGTGAACCAGGATCAGATGGTGGCTGCCGGCATTTCGGTGACGGAGCTCAGCGGTTACATCATCGAGGAATTCCAGAAGGCCGCGGCCGACCCACAAGACAATCTGTTGGGAGACCTGGCCACGGCATGCGCCGACACGGTCCTGGACGACGTGGCCGCACTGACCATGATGATCACTCTGTTCAGCGCAGGCGGCGAGTCCACGGCGTCCCTGATTGGTTCCGCTGCCTGGATTCTCGCGACCCAACCTGACATCCAACAGCAGGTGCGCAGCCAACCGGAGCTGGTGGGCGCGTTTCTCGAAGAGGTGCTGCGCTACGAGCCGCCCTTTCGAGGCCATTACCGTCACGTGCTCAACGACACCGAGCTGTGCGGCGTGCAACTGCCGGCCGGGTCGCGTCTGCTTCTGTTGTGGGGCGCAGCCAATCGCGACCCGTTGCATTTTGACGACCCAGGTCAGTTCCGACTTGACCGCCCAACGGCCAAGAGCCACATAACTTTTGGCAAGGGCATCCACTTCTGCGTCGGAGCTGCGCTCGCCCGACTGGAAGCCAACGTCGTGCTCAGTCGACTTCTCGAACACACCTCGAACTTCCGGGCAGCTGAGGCCGGGCCGTGGCTGCCAAGCCTTCTGGTTCGCCGCCTCGAATACCTGCATCTGGCGCTGTCGTGAGCGAGCCCGTTCGCGCATATGTAGTGACGGGTTGACGCTTCACAGCTAGACTCCCGTTCAACAGCAAATAGGGCTTGACGATTCAGTCTTACGTTGGCAACACAGCGTGGGAACAGGTTTGGCAGTGCTTTCATCCCGCCGCCCCCACCAGCCAGAGGTTCTGCGCGAGCGCATCCGCTCGACAGCAACTTCCCGGCGATACTCGCGCGTTTTGCGCGGGCCACCCCTGATCTAGGCGAGGGATTGGGACAGGCCGCGTCCGCACCCTCGCTAGGCGAACGACGGAATGCGGCCTGAGGTTGAGCCAACAGCCCTGCCGGAGTTCGCTGCCCTTGAAGACACCCGCTGAGAGCCGAGCCTGACGAGTGGAT
>CBAAAS010000018.1:0-13916 GCA_964658855.1 uncultured Mycobacterium sp. | reverse complement strand
TGCTCGAACGGCGCTGCCCTTGACGACGACCGAGGTGCCGACATTTTTCGGACCGCCCGAATCGCCATTGTTCGGCGTCGTTCATCTGCCGGCCGGCAACCAGATCAGGGGCGGGGTGCTGATCTGTGGCTCGCTCGGCAAAGAGGGGATGGACAGTGCCCGGCTACAGAGCACCCTCGCCGACAGCCTGGCCCGCCTCGGTTTTGGCGTACTGCGTTTCGACTACCTGGGTACCGGCGATTCCGCCCACGCTCAGGGACGCGATGACGCGGTCTCCGGCTGGGTGGCGAGCGTGGGCCACGCGCTGGACTACCTCACGCTGATCGGCGCGGAGCCGACAACCGCTATCGGCATACGTGCGGGATGTCTGATCCTGGAGGACTATTTGACCGGGTCTCACCCGATCAACCGGGTGGCCTACCTCGATCCGGCCGGCACGGGTCGCCGTTATCTCCGCGAACACACCGCGCTGTACCGGCTGGCGGTGGGAGCTGACGCCACGCCGTCCGGCGAGGTGACAGTCATCGGCGGGCGGTTCAGCGAGCACGCCGCGGCAGAATTCGCCGCGTTGCGCATGGCTGCCGACCCGCTCGACAGTCACGGCGTCGACAACGTACTTCTGGTGGGACGGCCCGGCGAGACCGACAAGCACCTGACCGCTCTGGCGTCGAGTAGGGGAGTCGATGCGATCACGTCGAGCGGACTGCCGGAATGTGCACGGCCGCAAGAGATCTTCCTACCGGTCCCGATCAACGCGGTCGACTCGATCGTCGAGTGGATCGACAGAAAAGCCCCAATGCGCATCCGTGACGCCGCGCCGGATTACCTGACGACGGTGACGATGCCGGCTGAAGGGCCCGACGGCGTCGACGTCATCGAGCGCATCGAACGAATCGAACCGGGTGGCCTGTTCGCCATTCGCGCGCTGCCCCGGCCTCCCAGCCCCGCGCCGGGAAAGACCGTGTTGTTCTTCGTCACGGCGAAGGACCTGCACGTCGGACCCGCCCGGGAGTGGGTCGAATTGTCCCGTCGCATCGCGGCGACCGGGTCACAGGCCGTCCGCTGGGACCCGGCTGGACTGGGCCTGTCGGACCAGATCAGCCGAGACCCCTGGCGCAGTGTGTATTTGAAGGCTGACGTCACCGACGCGATAGCGGCCGCCAGACATGCGTGCCATGAGGCCGGCCAGCTCGAGGTTGTCGGAATCTGTTCCGGCTCATGGTATGCCGCACAAACCGCTCGCAATATTGGTGCGCGGGCGGCGATTCTGGTCAACGTGATGGTGTGGAATTGGCACACCACCTCAACCGTGCCGTCGCAGTGGTTCAACCGGAAGAAAGCGCTGGACGCGAGCGCACCCGCTGATCCGACTGGCGGTTCTGGCGGTTCCACGATGAGCCGTCTCAAGACACTCCTCAACCCGGCTCGGGGGTCGGCGAAGACGTATATGCACCAACGCTTCCCGCGATCCGTCCTGCGGGTGTTGAGCTGGGTCGGACTCGTGTGGCGGCCGGAGGTCGTTCTCACGACGCTTGCCCGCCGTGGAGTCGACGTGACGCTGATCGCCTCGCCCGAGGATGCCGAGCAGTTCACTGCGAAAGGCGGTTGGGCAGCCTTGGACCGACTGCAGGGCTCGGCGCGGCCACCCCGCCTGATCGCCACACCCAGTGGCGACCATTCCGGGCATCACCCGGCGATATTGGCGGAGATCCGCAAGGCCGTCTTGCCCAGTACCGTCGGCTCAGTGCGCGATCAGATCGGCGGCGAGGGCTTGTTCGTCGGCGCGCAGACGTCCCGGACGCTGCGACCGTAATTCCCACTGCGCGACACCGCCGTCCGGAACGGTCAGTTGTCCGGCGGCAAGCGCCTCGCCGATCAGAGCGCGCACCCGCTGCTCGTGCGCCTGCTCAGTGGCGAAAACCACTCTCAGCGAGACGGTCTCACCGTCCGCGACATTGCTGACGTAATGCGGCGCGAGCGGGCACGGCGGTTGGTGATCCCATCCGCCGCACAACGCTTTCGCGATCGCACCGCCGAGCGCATTGGGGCTGTCGCCGTGACGCATGGCGACTACGGCATCGTGGGCAAAGGCAGTGCGTGCCATGACAAGTGATTCAACAGCACTTGTATCGACACGGTCACGGATCCATACCTTTTGAGAGCGCAGAGGTTTCAACTGTCGCATCCGCCTCTATCGTCACATGAGCAACTTCGGACGTCAACGTAATCCAAGGCGGGCTAACGGCGACGGCTCTTCCCCTGGAGAGGTGGGACATGTCGGCGATTCGTCGAACCCTTTCGGTAGCGGTGGCCGCGACCACCGTGGTCGGACTCATCGTGCCCGTCGGCTACGCCCCTCCGGCGGCAGCGTTGCCATGCTCAGCCCCGGAGGCCAACGTGCCGCCACCTGCCGGAATGCCGACCATCCCGTCGCCCGGCCCGGTTGCGCCGCCGACCGGGCGCAGGCCTCGCGGCACCAACGACAACGCGCCGCTGCCCAAACTGGGTCCGCTGATCTCGGGACTGCTCAAGGCCATCCCCACCCGGCCGGGGGCGCAGCTACAGGCGGCGGTGACGCCCGTTCCGCCGGTTCCCGGTGCGGCCGTCCCGCAGTCACCAAATGCCAATCAGGCTGTCCCGGAGGCTGTTCCGGTCCAGCCGTCGCCGCCTCCCGCCGGGATCGCGGGTGCGCCGACGTCCCTCGTCGAATACGTGACCGGACCCAATAGCCCGAACCGGACCCTGGAAAGGTTCGGTATCTCCGGGACCGACCTCGGGATTCCCTGGGACAACGGCGATCCCGCCAACCGTCAGGTCTTGATGGCGTTCGGTGACACCTTCGGCTACTGCGCTGTGCACGGTCAGCAGTGGCGGTACAACGTGCTGTTCCGCAGTCAGGACCACGACCTGTCGCACGGCATCCACGTGGCCGACGGCGTACCCAACAGCCCCTACTCCGGCTCGCCGGTGTGGGCGCCGGGGCTGTCCAAGCAGGTGCTCAACAGCATCCACAAAGCGGGGCACGAGACTGGAATCATCCCGACGTCCGCACTCTCGCTCGGCCGGACCCAGTACATGAGCTTCATGTCGATCAAGAACTGGGGCCGCGACGGCGACTGGTCGACGAACTATTCGGGGATCGCGCGCTCGTTGGACAACGGACAAACCTGGGGTGTCTACCCCAGCAGCGTCCGCGTGGCCGGGGCGGACACCGTGCCTGGCGGGCGCTTCGTTCCCGGTAACGAGAACTTCCAGATGGCCGCGTTCATGCGCGGCAAGGACGGTTACCTGTACTCGTTCGGAACCCCCGCTGGCCGCAGCGGTGCGGCGTTCCTGTCCCGCGTCCAACCGAACACGTTGCCCGATGTCGGCACGTACCAGTACTGGAACGGCGAGGGGCGTGGCTGGGTTCCGGCCGACCCGGGAGCCGCGACGCCGATCTTCCCTGGGCCGGTCGGCGAGATGTCGGCGCAGTACAACGACTACCTCAAGCAGTATCTGGTGCTCTACACCAACGGTGGCAACAACGATGTCATCGCCCGAACCGCGCCGTCGCCCGAGGGGCCGTGGAGTCCCGAGCAACCGCTCGTGTCGTCGTTCTCGATGCCCGGCGGTATCTATGCGCCGATGATCCACCCCTGGTCGAGCGGCAAAGACCTGTACTTCAATCTGTCCCTGTGGTCGGCCTACGACGTGATGCTGATGCACACCGTGCTGCCCTAGTCAGGAGTCAGGCTGAAGCTCATGGAGACCGTTGTTCCTTTTGGCGTGCAATCCAATTCCAGCCAGTCGCTCACCGCGCGGATCAACACCAGCCCGCGTCCCCGGACGCCGGGGTCGGCGGCCGCGGGCCGCCACTGACCCTTGTCGGAGATCTTGAGATCCACTCGCGCACCGTCGTTTTCGCCATTGACCCGGACCTTGCCCAGCTTTCGGCCCTGGTAACCGTGTTCGATGCTGTTGGCGACGGCTTCGTTGACCGCCAGCACGATGTCGGCGACCCGCTCCTCGGCCACACCGGCGCCGCGTAGCCATCCCGAGAGTTGTTGGCGCAGTTCGCCGAGCTGGCCGGCGTTGACGGTCCGGTGGATCGCCAGCGACGGGTACGGCCGCCGGTAGACGACGATCGCGATGTCGTCGTCGTATCCGGCCGGTGGTGCCATCTCACTCAGCGCAGCGTCCGCAACGTCGTCGGCGGTCAGGTTCAGGCCGCGTTCCACTGTCGCGCCAAGCCGCGCGATTCCGTCGTCGAGCGTCACGTCGCGCCGCTCGACCAGCCCGTCGGTGTAGAGCATCAGCGTCGAGCCGGGCGGCAGCGTCACCGACGCCTGCGGACGAGAAGCCTTGCGCTGCACAGCTAATGGCACTGAGCGAGCGTCCAGGATCAAGGTGTGCGCCACCCCGGGCGCGGCCAGCACCGCAGGCAGATGGCCGGCACAGCTGTAGGAGAACTCGCCGGATTCGGTGTCGAGGACGGCCAGAAAGACCGTGGTGCAGAAGGCATCTGGGATCAGCTCGGCCACCGCGTCGAGCTCTTCGAGCAACCTTGCGGGTTCGGCGCCGGTGAGCAGCAGCGCCCGCGCGGAGGCACGAAGCTGGCCCATCACCGCCGCGGCCGACAGTCCGCGTCCCACGCAGTCGCCGACGATGATGCCGATCCGGTGGTCGCCGACGCGCAGCACGTCATACCAGTCGCCGCCGATTTCGAGCGGCGTCACCGCGGGCTCGTAGCGAACCGCGAAGCCGGGCGGAAGCTTGGTGGGCGCCAGCATGGCGTGCTGCAAGGTGAGCGAGGTTTCCCGGGCGGCCTCGAATTGGCGGACGTGCTGGATCGCCAGGCCGAGGTGGCCGACCAACACGGTGACCAGCAGGCGGTCTTCACCGCTGATCCGTCGGGGCACCCGAAGCTCGAGCCATAAGGCGACACCGCCCCCGCCGGTGAGGACGGCTACGATTCCGCGCGATTGTCCTGGGGCATCCGGACTTTCGATCGGCTGGACAGTGAGCGGCAACTGGCGTCGGGCCTGCTCGAAGATCTCCCGGAGCGGCGGATCGAGAAGCTTCCACTTCGGCGACAGCCGCTCGCCGGCGACCTGAATCGTGGGCTCTGATCCGTTGGTCGGCCACACCGCGGCCACCACCCGATGCACATCGAGTGCGAGGCGACACTCGTCGAGGGTGATCGTCCAGACTTCCGACATGCTCTTGGCCACGCTGACCGCCGTGGCCAGGCGCAGCACCGCGCTTTCCCGAGCGGCGAACGCGCGTTCGGCGGTGATGTCGCGAAGTGTGCCCACGTAGACGTCGTCGCCGGCGTTGTCAGGTTCGACCCGGTTGACGTTGGCGGCGACCCATACCAGTCGGCCGTCGCGATGCCGGATCGGAGTTTCGTACTGGACCTGGGTCTCATTGCGCAGCCTGGATTGTTGTAGCCGCGCGGCCTTTTCGTCGACCAACCAGGGATGCGGCCATCGGTAGGGCAGGCCCTGTGCTGGGTAGCCGGTGAGTTTGGCGAAGGCGTCGTTGAGTTCGATGACCGATCCGGTGCGGTCGGAGACGAAGAAGCCCTCCTGCAGTGAGTTCACCACCGCATTGCGGAATTCGTCGCGATCGGCGAGATCGTCGGCGCGGGCCCGCTGTTCCTCGGATCGCCGTGTCGCGGCGTCCAGGGGGGCGAGCGTGTGCAGCAGGAAAGCCAGCGCCTCCGCGCCGTCGAAGTCCGGAATGTCTTGCGCCAGTTGATGGACCAGCTCAGAGTGTTGCGCGACGATCCCCAGCATGCTGACGTCGTCGTTCAGTGCTTGGCGGCCCAGCTCGTTACCGGCCCCGAGGTCTTTTTCGCCGGGTGCCTGCAGGTAGGCGCGCAACGCGGCCGCGTACTGAGTGTGGAAGTCGTCGGATGTCATGCGCAAAGCACCGCCGCGACCATCACCAGAGCCGGCGCGGCGACGTCGACATTGAACCTCCCGGTTCTCCGCGGCAGACAAAAGTCTCGGCCTCACACTAACCGAGCCCCATCGCGCGCAGGGTTGCAGTACGATTTCTGCGAATTTGCCAGGCGGCTCGGGTCGGCACCGGATCCGCCGGGAGCTGCACTACTTCAGACGAAGGATGGCCGTTGTCAGCTGCGGATCCGATCACTGCTTCCGTCGCGCATCGGGCTGGTGCCGCGGTGGTGAGCGTTGGCGGCGAGATCGATCTGAGCACCGCACCCGTTTTCGAAGAGGCCATCGCGGAAGCTCTCGAAGCGAATCCGCCCGTCCTTGCGATCGAACTGTCCGACGTGACGTTCATGGCGTCGGTGGGTCTGAGGATCTTGGCAGCCACCAGTGAAAAAATCGGCGCAACGACCCGGATCGCGGTGATAGCTGACAATCAGGCGGCCGCCAGGCCGATCCAGTTGACCGGCCTCGACACTGTGGTCGCGCTATACCCGTCGCTCGATGAAGCACTTGCCGGGTTGAGCAGGTAACGCCTAGGGGCGCAGCACCTGTCGGGCGATCGCGTACTTGTGCACCTCGGTCGGTCCGTCGTAGAGCCGGAAGGCCCGGATGTCGGAGAAGATCATCCCGACCGGCGTCTCGTCGGAAATGCCTATGCCGCCGAGGATTTGAACACAACGGTCGGCGACCTTGAACAGCTCCTCGGATACGTAAGCCTTGACCATCGAGCTTTCATGCCGACCGGTGCCCCGATCGCCCATGTCCAGCGTCCAGCACGCCCACCAGATGGCGAGTCGGCATTGCTGCAAGGCGATCTCGTTGTCCGCGATCATGAAGCTCACACCCTGATGCTCACCGAGGGTCTTACCGAACGCGGTGCGCTCACGGGCATGGTGGATCGCGATCGACTGCGCGCGTGAGGCTGCGCCCAGCCAGCGCATGCAGTGCGTCAGCCGCGCCGGCGCCAGCCGCAACTGCGCGTAGCGCAGCGCCTGGCCGACCTCACCCAGTACCGCCGAGGCGGGCAGTCGCAGATCGTTGAACAGCACCACGCCATGGCCTTCGACGTAGTTGCGGTCCATCGTGTTCATCACCCGCTCGATCACAAGGCCTTCCGCACCCGCAGTGCCCGGGCCCTCGCAGAGGAACAACGTCGGGCCGTCGGGACCATCCGGATTCGGCGCCACGCGGGCCATGATGATCCAGGTCCGCGCGCCGTTCGCGCCGGTGATCAGCCACTTGCGGCCGTTGATGACGTAGTGGCTGCCGTCGAATTCGGCGGTGGTGTTCAGCTGGTTGGGATCCGAACCGGCGCCGCCGGGCTCGGTCATGGCGAAGACCGAGCGCTGCCGTCCGTCGATCACCGGCCGCAGGTATTGATCGACCTGCTCGGGGTCGGCGACCTTGCCCAGCAGGAACATGTTGCCTTCGTCGGGCGCCGCGCAGTTGAGCGCAATCGGGCCCAGCGTCGACCAGCCGGCCGCCTCGAACAGCACCGCCTGGTCGCGGTGCGACGGCTCGCGCCCGCCAAAACGCTTGGGCGCCTGGAAAGTCAGCAGACCGGCTTCGCGCGCCAGCTCCACCAACTCGGTGCGCAGGTCGTCGTTGGGACCGTGCCGGGTGAGCCGGGGATCGGTTTCGTACGGCACGATCTTGTCGGTGACGAAGGCGCGGATCTGGTCGCGCAGCGCGGCGGTGTCGGCGGGTATGTCGAAGTCGATCATCGGGTGTCCATCAGGGTCAGGGCCTGCTCGAATAATTGCACGGTGGCCTCGTGGAGCAAGTCGCCGATCTCCTTCGGTGCTTTGCCGGCATGTGCCCGCGCATGGGTGCCCTCCAGCACGATGCCGAGCTTGAAGCACGCCAACACGGTGTACCAGGTGATGTGCGACAGGTCGCGGGTGGTGTTGCGGGCGTACTGCTCGACCAGATCGCTGGGGGCGGCCAGCCCACCCTTCTCGAACAGCACGCCGCCGAATGCCGCGGACCCTCCCCAGGTGGCCAGCAGCCAGCCGAGGTCGAGCAGCGGATCGCCGATCGTGGACATCTCCCAGTCGACGATCGCGACGACCTCGGGGCCGGTGCGGGAGAACATCACGTTGGCGGCGTGATAGTCGCCGTGCATGATGCCCGGCGTCCACTGCGCTGGCCGGCCGTTGTCGAGCCACTTGGCGACGTCGTCGACGCCGGGGATGTCCGGGCCGGGGTAGTTGTCGAAGTCCTGGTACGACTGCAGCTCTGAAAGCCAGCGTGGCACTTGACGTTCCAGGAAACCGTCGGGCTTGCCGTAGCCGCTCAGACCCGCCGCCGCGTAGTCGACTGCGCCGAGCTTGGCCAAGGATTCAGCCATCGACAACCCCATCGCGAAACGCACGGCCGGATCGGCGGCGTGCAGCTCTGGCAGTTCCTGGCCGGCGTTGAACCCGTCGATCGGCTCCATGAGATAAAAAACCGCGTCGCCGATCACGTCGGTGTCGGCGCAGCTGGCGATCAGGTGGGGATGCGGCACGTCGGTGCCGGCCAGCGCCGCCAATACTTCGGTTTCCCGCAGGATCACGACGTTGCTGCGCGGCCGGAGATGCTTCGGCCCGCGACGCAGCACGTAAGGCCGGCCAGAGCGGATGAACCGGAGCATGATGTTCTGCGTTCCGCCGGTGATCCTGGAGACGTCCTCCAGCGGGCCATCTCCTAACCCTTGCTCCGACATCCACTCGGCGAGGCCGTCCGGGGCTTTGAGCTCCTCCACGGAAGTGAAGCTACCGCAGTGTCCTCACAGCCGGCCCACGTAAGGTCCGATGCTGGCTACTAACGGGAGGGCGACGATGGCGCGGACCGACAACGATTCTTGGGAGATCACCGAGAGCGTGGGGTCCACCGCGCTCGGAGTGGCGGCGGCGCGAGCCGCCGAGACCGACAGCGCGACCCCGCTGATCCAGGATCCGTTCGCCCGCGTATTTCTGGACGCCGCCGGTCCGGGCATGTGGAGCTTGACGTCGGACCCGGAGCTGTCGGCCGCGCTCACCGAATTGGTTCCAGATCTCGGCGCTCACACGCAGGCGATGGTCGACTTCATGGCCGTGCGCACCAAATGGTTCGACGAGTTGTTCCTCGACGCGGTGACTTCCGGCATCCGGCAGGTGGTGATCCTGGCATCCGGCCTGGATTCGCGCTCTTGGCGGCTGCCGTGGCCCGACGGGACCTCGGTGTACGAGTTGGATCAGGCGAAGGTGCTGGAGTTCAAGTCGAGCACGTTGCACAACCACGGTGCGCAGCCGGCCGCGAATCTGGTGAGCGTTGCAATCGACCTACGCCAGGATTGGCCAACTGCGTTGCAGCAAGCGGGCTTTGACGTGTCGGCGCCGACGATGTGGTCGGCTGAGGGGCTGCTGCGCTATCTGCCTGCCACGGCGCAGGACCTGCTGTTCGAGCGGATCGATTCGCTCAGCGCGCCTGGTAGCCGGCTGGCGACCAACGGACCTTCCAAGAACGCGGTGAACCCGGATCTGTTGGCCAGCCAGCACGAGCAGTCGAAACGCCTGCAAGCCGCGGCCGCTAAAGTGCTGGGCACCGAGATCCCGAACGTAGACGAGCTCTGGTACCCGGAGGAGCGCACCGAGATCGTCGACTGGTTGGGCGCGCACGGCTGGGAAGCATCGGCGATCGGGATGGCTGACCTGCTGGCCAGGCACGGCCGGAATGTGCCGGCGGACGACGTGATGCCGCCCGTGGTCTTCACCTCGGCCCGGCGTCCCTGAAGCCCTGCAGCACTGATTTGCTGACGCCTCGGCGCGGCTACGCTCCAGGGCCGCGGTTAGTTGGTACGCGAGTACCCATTTGACTCTGCCATTTCGGCATATCCGCTGGATGACACCGTCGAGGCGAATTGTTCATCTGCCGGTATTTCAGATGTTGTGTCCGAATGTTTGGACGTTTGTCGGCTTGGGTACCTTAGCTAAGCTCTACGATTTTGCCCCAAGAAAAGAGGTCAGGATGCGTGGTGGAGGTTTGATCAGTTCGATCGTGGTGGTCTGGTTGGTGATCGGCGTGATCGCCGCTTTCCAGCGGGACTACCTGAAAAACACCGATCAGAATTGTGCCACTTTAAGCACTATCGGAGTCACTGTTCTGGCAGGCCCCTTGAATTACGCGGGGGTCAACCCGAAGGTGGCTGAATGCCATTTACCGCAACCCAGTTCGATGCCTGCTGTTGACATCGACCAACTGATTGGAGTGAAGGCGTCATGATCGGTCTCGGCATCATCTTGCTGATATTGGGATACGTCTTGAAAGTGGCTGTCCTGCAGACAATCGGCGTCATCTTGCTGGTTATCGGTGCGGTGTTGTGGGTTCTCGGTTCCGTCGGACGCCCAGTGGGCGGTAGGCGTTATTGGTACTGACGCCGGACTCGTGTGAAATCAACTGATTAACGGAAAAAAATAACTGAACAAGGAGTCATCATGATTGTGCTCGGAATCGTTCTGCTCGTCATCGGATATTTCGTCCCAAGCCTCAGCATCTTGTACACGATCGGCGGAATCCTCGTCGTCATCGGTGTGATTCTGTGGATCCTCGGTGCGGTTGGACGTCCGGTCGGCGGTCGAAAGGTCTGGTTCTAACCGCTGACCTGCGGCTGGGTTGGCTCACAGCAGGCACATAGTAGTGCCATAGCAATGCCTTATCGCGTTGCGCATACTAAGTAGTTGTGAGCCAACCCCAAGCCCCCGTCGAGCGGGTCGTCATGCGCCGGGCCGACGGAAATCCGATCAACGTTCTGGTGGTCGACGACGAACCCGTTCTCGCTGAGATGGTCTCGATGGCGTTGCGCTACGAAGGCTGGAACATCGCGACCGCGGGTGACGGGGCGGCGGCCCTCGAATCGGCCCGCGCGCAGCGGCCGGACGTCGTCGTTCTCGACGTGATGCTGCCCGACATGAGCGGGCTGGACGTCCTACGCAAACTTCGCGAGGAGACCCCGCAGCTGCCGGTGTTGTTGCTGACAGCGAAAGACGCCGTCGAGGATCGCATCGCGGGCCTCACCGCCGGCGGCGACGACTATGTCACCAAACCATTCAGCCTCGAAGAAGTGGTGCTGCGGCTGCGCGCACTGCTACGCCGCACCGGCGTGACAACCGAGGACAGCGGCGCACAGCTCGTCGTCGGCGATCTGGTGCTCAACGAGGACAGCCACGACGTGACCCGCGCCGGTGAGCCGATCTCGTTGACGTCCACCGAATTCGAACTGCTGCGCTTCATGATGCGTAATGCCAAGCGGGTTCTGAGCAAGGCGCAGATCCTCGACCGGGTGTGGAGTTACGACTTCGGTGGTCGGTCCAACATCGTCGAGCTGTACATCTCCTATCTACGCAAGAAGATCGACAACGGGCACGAGCCCATGATTCACACGCTGCGCGGCGCCGGCTACGTCCTCAAGCCGGCTCGCTAGCCATGGGCGGGGGCTGGTCCCTTCGGTTCCGTCTGTTGGTCGGTCAGTTGGTCGTTCTCGTCATCGTCTGTGTCGGCATCGGCGCGGCAACCGAACTCGCGCTGTATAAGTACCTGTTGGCGCAACTCGACACCCAGCTACACGATGCGTCGCAACGCTCGGCGCGGATCTTCGCCGAGCCGCCCACCGCGCCGTGGCGGCATCATCCGCGGCCGTTCCCCCGGCCCGGTCCCGGCCCGGTCTTCTTGGACGCGCCGGCGCAACCGGTCGGCATGGTCGGGGCGGTGATCAAAAACGGCGGGGAGATCGAGGCCGGCTATCTGACAGCGGCCGGCGGACGGGCCGCGGTGACCGATGCGGCCCGGCGTGAGCTCGGCAAGGTAGCGGTCGACCGGCCTCCGGTGATCCGGGACATCGACGGTCTGGGCCGATACCGCGTGGTTGCCACCTATGCCCGGCGCACCGGCGACATCGTCATCACCGGCCTGTCGATGTCCGATGTCGACGCCACCATGATCCGCGTGCTGCTGATCTTCGGTGTCGTCACCGCGATCGCCGTCGCCGCGGCCACGACGGCCGGCATTGTGATCATCCGGCGGGCGCTGGCGCCACTGCGCCGCGTCGCCCAAACCGCGGGCGAGGTCGTCGACCTGACACTGGACCGCGGTGAGGTGACATTGCCGGTGCGCGTCCTCGAGTCAGATGCCAACCCGCGCACCGAAGTTGGCCAGCTCGGGTCGGCACTCAACCAGATGCTGGACCACGTCAGTGCCGCGCTGTCGGCGCGGCAGGCCAGCGAGACGCGGGTGCGGCAGTTCGTCGCCGATGCCAGCCACGAGCTGCGCACCCCGTTGGCCGCCATCCGTGGCTACACCGAGTTGGCGCAGCGAGTGGGTAAATACCCCGGAGACGCCGAGGCCGTCACCCATGCGATGAGTCGCGTGCAGTCCGAAACCGAACGGATGACGCATCTCGTCGAGGACCTGTTGCTGCTCGCGCGCCTGGATTCCGGCCGGCCGCTGGAACGCGGTGCGGTCGATCTTTCGCGGGTCGCCGTGGACGCGGTCAGCGACGCGCATGTCGCCGGGCCGGATCATCAGTGGGAGCTCGACCTGCCCGAAGAGCCGGTGATGGTGTCCGGCGATGCGGCCCGCCTACACCAGGTGATGACGAACCTGCTGGCCAACGCCCGGGTGCACACCGGCCCGGACACCGTTGTGACCACGCGGTTGGGCGTCGACGGCACGCAAGCCGTGCTGAGCGTGCGCGACAACGGCCCGGGCATTCCGGAGCAGCTGCAGTCAGAAGTATTCGAGCGATTCGCCCGCGGCGACACGTCGCGATCCCGCAAAGGCGGTAGCACGGGATTGGGCCTGGCGATCGTCTCGGCGGTGGTGAAGGCACACCACGGCACGATCACGTTGGAGAGCGCGCCGGGCCACACCGACTTCACGGTCCGATTGCCACTCGCCGACGACGCTTGAGGGTAGAGCCGCACGAGAGCGACGCCGGGTCGTCGCTGTCGTGCGGTCTGACTACCTCGAGATGAGCCCTACGGGCAGGTCACATCGATTTCGAAGGTCTTGTTCACGGGCTGCATCGGGTTGGCCATGTCCACCCCGGTCGCGGTCCCGCTGATCTTGTACTTGCTGCCGTCCTTGGTGGCGGTGGCACTGCCCGAGCCTGGAGTGCCCGGGGTGTAGCCCAGCACCACCCCGTTGACGTTGCCCAGCCCGACGGACTTCACCGCGGGCGGGTTTGCATCGGTCAGCACGACGCCGATGCCGGCTTGTGCTCCACCGATCGCGATGTTCTCGGTGCCGGCGGCCGAGGTGCAGGCGACGGTGCCCTGCACGGTCTGGTCTTTGCCGTCGATGGTGACCTTCGCTGCCGACGAACCGCTCGAGGCGGTTGCGCCGCTGCTTGAGTTCGACGCGCTACTGGAACCGCCCGACGACTTCTTGTCACTCGAACAGCCAGACAGACCCACGACGACGATCGCCGTCGCCGCTGCAGCGATCGTTACTGAACGTTTCACCCGGTTCTCCTTTGTTGTTCTCGCGGCACATCGGCAATGACGTGCCGTTTTGGCAGTATGCAGGTTTGCTGAAACCCCGGATAGCGCTTTGGGCAAAATTTGAGCTGCCTGTTGAGAGGGCATGCCGGCGCTTTACCCGACGTTTGCCGGCCGGCTTCTCGATTGGCCGGACCCGGCTCAGCCAGGCTGAAAGGATGAGCCGATGGACTCGCTGCCGTTTGACGACACCGCCGATTTCGACGACGCCGACCGGGGATTCATCGGCGCTCTGACGCCGTGCGTCGTCAAGGCCGCCGACGGACGCGTGGTCTGGGACAACGACGCCTACGCGTTCCTCGCCGGCGATGCGCCGCCATCGGTGAACCCGAGCCTGTGGCGGCAATGCCAGCTGACCGCCAAGCAGGGCCTCTACGAAGTGGTGCCGGGTATTTACCAGGTCCGCGGCCTGGACCTTTCCAACATCAGCTTCGTCGAGGGCGACACCGGCCTGATC